>NZ_JBEUPA010000042.1:0-53949 GCF_040492065.1 Actinomadura sp. NPDC000929
CGCCGGGCTCGTCGGGCGCCTCGCCCGCCGGCTGCCCTCCGGCAGCCACGTGGTGATCTCCCATCGCGTTCCAGCACGACCGTCCGGTCGGCGCCGATGAGCCGGGCCGGCTCCGGCGCCTTCGGCCAGTGCTCCAGGACGAGCTCCAGCAGGTGGAGCTGCTCGTCGTAGGCGTTCTGGCGGCCGGCGCGGTCGGCGGCGTGCCACGCGGCGGGCAGGGCCCGCGCGAACTCGCCCGCGGCGGTCCAGTGCTCGGCCAGGGCCGTGCCGCCCGCGGCGGGACCGGCGGGCGCGGCGCGGGCGGCGAGCGCGGCCGCGTACCGGGCGTGCATGCGCCGGCGGCGGGGCGGCGGCAACGCGTCGTAGACCGCCTCGCGGATGAGGTCGTGGCGGATCGCGTACCCGTTCTCCCGCGCCACCACCAGCTCCCGCTCGGTCAGGTCGCCGAGGGCGTGCCCGAGGTCGCGGCCGGGCCCGCCGGCGACCGCGCTCACGAGGTCGTCGTCCAGTTCGGCGCCCGCCACGGCCATGGCCTCCAGCGCCTCGCGGGCCGGGTCCGGCAGGTCGGTGACGCGGGCGAGCAGGAGCGTCCGCAGGTCGCCCGGCGGCGTCTCGCCCGCGGTGCTCAGGGCCTCGACGAACAGCGGGTTCCCGCCGCTGCGCCGGTGGATCCGGACGCTGCGCGCCGGGTCGGGCGGCCGCCCGTCCGCGGCGGCCAGCAGCGCGGCGACGTGCCGGTGCTCCAGCGGGCCGAGGTCGACGCGCGACACCGCGTCGCTGCGGCCGAGCTCGGCCAGCGTCCGCCGGTTCGGATGCCCGGCGGCCAGCTCGCCGGTGCGGACGGTGCCGACCAGCAGCACCGCGACGCCCGCCAGGTTGCGGGCCAGGTAGGCGAACAGCTCGCGGCTCGACGCGTCCGCCCAGTGGAGGTCCTCGACGAGCACGACGACGGGCCGCGTCTCCGCCGCCCGGCCCAGCAGCGTCAGCATCTCCTCCAGCAGCCTGGCCGGGCCGTAGCGCGCGGGCGCCGGGCCGAGGTCCGGGAGCAGGTCGCCGAGGGCGGCCCCGCCCGGCGGGAGCAGCGCCGCCACCCGGTCGCGGCCGAGGCGGCGCACCAGATCGCGCAGGACGGCGACGAACGGCACGTACGGGGTGCCCTCCGAGCCGAGCTCCAGGCATCCCCCGGACAGCACCAGCGGGTCGCCGGGCAGGTCCCCCACCGCCGTCGCGACCAGCCGCGACTTGCCGATCCCCGCCTCACCCGAGACCAGGAGCGTCGCGGGGATCCCGGCCCGGGAACGCTCGTAGGCCGCCCGCAGGACGGCGATCTCGTCGTCCCGTCCGATCAGGACGGGGCTGACGACGGAACCGGTCATCGCCCCCTCCAAGCCCGGACCGGATGTCACCAACTCTGACGACGACAGCCTGCCATCGGTGCCGCCACTGTGAGGGGTATTGCCCACGACCGAAAAGGAACCGTCCGATGACCGGACAGAACGCCCGCCGCACCGTCACCGCCAACATCACGCTGTCCCTGGACGGCCGCGTCAACGGCGCCGGCGGCGAGTACGACATGAGCTGGATCGTCCCGCACGCCATGGCGTCCGCGTCCCGCGACCACATGGTGGCGGTCACCGGCGCGGCCACCACCGCCCTGCTCGGCCGCAAGAACTTCGAGGGGTTCGCCGGGTTCTGGCCCGCCGTCGCCGACGACGAGAGCGCCGACCCCAGGGACCGGGAGTTCTCCCGCTGGCTCAACGCGGTCGAGAAGGTCGTCTTCTCCACCACCCTCAGGGAGGCCGCCTGGGACAACGCGCGCCTCGCCGACACCGACCCCGTGACGGCGGTCAAGCGGCTCCGCGAGGAGGAGGGCGGCGACATCATCGTGCTGGCCAGCGCGAGCGTGATCCGCGGCCTCCTCCAGGCGGGCGAGGTGGACCGGCTGAGCATCACCCTGTGCCCCGAACTCGTCGGCGGCGGCGCCCGGCTGTTCCCCGACGGCCCCTCCGCGTCGTGGACGCTGGCCTCCAGCCGGGTCACCGAGAGCGGCGCGATCTGCCTCCTGTACGACCGGGCCGAGCGCTGAGCGGCCCCGACCGGACGGACCAACCGATGATCAACGAGGGGGACACATGAGCAGGGTCGTCAGCGCCCACGCCGTCTCGGTGGACGGCTACATCAGCGGCCGAACGCCCGACGGGGAGGAGGAGCTCGGACGCGGACTCGGCGACGCGGGAACGCTCTTCGACTGGTACTTCGACGGCGACACCCCGAGCCGGGAGTTCGGCGGGTTCAAGCTGAGCGAGGAGAGCGCGCGCGTCTTCGACACCGCCGCGGCACGCGTGGGAGCGGTGGTGGCGGGGCGCGTCACCTGGGAGCACTCCGGGCGCTGGGGCGGGGGCGGCCCCCACCCGACGGCGCCGCTGTTCGTCCTCAGCCACCGGGCCGTTCCCGGGATCGGCGAGCGGCAGACGCTCGTCACCGGCGGGATCGAGGAGGCGGTCGCGGCGGCACGCGAGGCGGCCGGGGACAAGGACGTCGCCCTCATGGGCGGCGGGGTGCTGACCTCCGCGCTGGAGGCGGGCCTGGTCGACGAGCTGATCCTCCACCAGGTGCCCGTCCTGCTCGGCGGCGGCCACGGCTACTTCCGCGCGTTCCCGAAGCACGTGAACCTGCGGCTGCTGGAGGCCGTCCCGGCGCCCGGCGTGACCCACCTGCACTACGAGGTGATCCGATGATCCTCGTCACCGGCGGGCTGGGCATGATCGGCGCCCACACCGCACGCGCGCTCGCCGACCTCGGGCACGACGTCGTCGTCACCTCGCACCGGCGGAGCGAGGTCCCGTCCTTCCTCGCCGGACGGGTCACGGTGGAACGCCTCGACGTCACCGACCGGGACGCCTTCCTCTCCCTCGGCGACCGCCACGACATCGGCGACATCGTCCACCTCGCCGGCAGCGTCCCCGGCGAGGACCCGGTCGGCTACTTCCGCACGGACATGTCCGGCCTGCTCAACGCGCTGGACGCCGCCCGCTCCTGGGGCGTCCGCAGGTTCGCCGTCGCGAGCAGCCTCGGCGCGTACATCGGCCGCCCGGAGATCCCCTGGCGGGAGGAGCTCGCGCTCCCCACCGCGGACCTGCCGCACCTGATCATCGCCTTCAAGAAGGCCGTGGAGCCGCTGACCACGCACGCCCTCCAGGGCAGCGGCGTGCAGCCGGTCGTCCTCCGGATCGGGACGATCTGGGGACCGCTCGTCGACCCGGAGTCCCCGTTCTTCCACGTCCCGCCGTACGTCAGCGCGGTGCTCCGCGGTGAGCGGCCGCCGCCGCTGCACGCCGAGGACGGCGGCGACTGCTGCTACGCACCGGACGCGGGGCGGGCGATCGCCCTCCTGATGACCGCGAGGACGCTGGGGCACGACACCTACAACGTCTCCAGCGGGCGGCCGTTCACCAACCGCGAGGTCGCCGACGCCCTGGAGGCGATCACGCCCGGCCTGCGGCTCGACCTGCTGCCCGGCAGGCGGAACGGCCCCGGCGAGGACCCCTACCTCGACATCGGCCGGCTCACCGGCGACACGGGGTTCACGCCGGAGTTCGACGTCGCCAAGGCGGTCGCCGACTACGTCGCCTGGCGCGCCGGCAACCCCCGCTGACCGGGACCTCCCGCCCCTCCCGGCCCGCCCCCGCTCGCGCGGGGCGGGCCGGTCAGGCGTCTCGGGCGAGGGCGTCGACGGCGGCGACGTCCTCGTCCGTGAGGGCGAACCCTTCGAGGTCGAAGTTGGCGGCGATGTGCTCCCGGCGCGACGACCTCGGAAGGATCACGATGTCGTGCTCCAGATGCCAGCGGAGGACGACCTGGGCGGGCGTGACTCCGTGCCGCCGGGCGATCCCGGTGAGGACGGGGTCGCGCAGGTCGGTGTTCTTCAGACCGCTGTAGCCCTCGACCACGATCCCCCGGCGCCGGTGCTCGTCCAGCAGCGCCGGGTCGTGCTGCGCCGGGCTCCACGAGATCTGGTTGACCGCCGGCCGCCGCCCGGTGGCCTCCGTCAGGCCGTCGATCAGCGCCGGGCTGTAGTTGCTCACCCCGGCATGGCGGACCAGTCCCGCGTCCTGGGCGTCCAGCAGCGCCCGCCAGGTCGGGACGAGCTCGTCCGCGCCGGTCGGCCAGTGGATCAGCCAGAGGTCCACGTAGCCGGTGTCGAGCAGGCGGAGGCTCGTCTCCAGGGTGCGGCGGGCGTCCCGCGCGTCCTGCGGGCGCAGCTTGGTCGTGACGAAGACCTCCTCCCGGTCGACGCCGCTGTCCTTCAGGGCCCGGCCGACGTCCGCCTCGTTGCGGTACAGCGTTGCGGTGTCGACGTGCCGGTAGCCGATCTCCAGCGCCTCCCGCACCGATGCGTACGCCGCCTCGGGCCGCAGCTGCCAGGTCCCGAAACCGATCATCGGCAGCGCGCCGCCGCCGGGCAGAGTCACAGTCCGCGTCATGCATCGCATTCTTCCCCGCGATCAGCGTCCCGCAACGATTTCCGTTTCCTGACGCCCGGTGCCCCGGAGGGGCCTTCCGAGCCGGGCGTCCCGTCTGTCAGATCGTGTCTACGTCTGTACGGAATCTCCTGGCGGACAGGCTGACAACAACGATCTTCTTGTGAACACGTGAGCAGCCGGGCGACCGTGGAATCCGCCGCGGGCTCTGCGCCCAGTCCCCTCCCCAGGAGACCCGATGAAGCTGCCTTCGTACGCCGCCGCCGTCGTGACGGCGACCCTGCTCACCTCGTTCACCGGCCCGGCCGAGACGCCGGCGGCCCGGGCGGCCGGCGGCCAGGCGCCCGGCGTCCGGGCCCTGCCGAGCGTGAACATGGAGGCCACCGTCAAGGCCGCCCAGATCGACCCGCGGCGGGCGGACGACACGCTCACCCCGGGCGCCAAGGCCAGCGTGCTCCTGGTCGAGCAGGCACTGCGCGACCGGAACCTGCTCGACGCCGCGTGGGTGGACGGCTACTTCGGCACCACCACGGTCGCCGCCTACGCGAAGTACCAGAAGTCGCTCGGCTACACCGGTCTCGCCGCCAACGGGCTGCCGGGCAAGACGTCGCTCGCCAAGCTCGGAACCGGACGCTTCACCGTCGCCGACGTCATCGAACCGGGTGCGCGCGTGCCCGCCGACGGGGCCGTCGTCAACACCCGGACGCGGAGCATGCTGGCCGAGGCGGAGCGGCTGCTCGGCCGCGACCTCGTGCTGGACCAGGGCTCCTACAACCCCGGCGGCGACCCCACCTCCGCGGGCACCCACGACGGCGGGGGCGTCGTGGACGTCTCGGTGCAGGGGATGGACTCCGCCACCCGCACCGCGGTCGCCCGCACGCTGCGCCGTGTCGGCTTCGCCGCATGGGTGCGCAGCCCCGCGCAGGGCGACTGGCCGTGGCACATCCACGCCGCCGCCATCAGCGACACCGACCTCTCGAGCCAGGCCCAGCACCAGACCGGCGACTACTACCTCGGCCTGGACGGCCTCTCCGGCCGCGGCCCCGACGACGGCCCGAAGGTGACCATCCGCACCTGGGAGGAGTACCAGCGCACCTGACCCGTCCGTACCCCCTGACAAGAGAACCGAAGGAGAGAACGGCATGAACAAGCTCACCAAGGCCATCACCGCCACGGCGACCGGCGCGGTCACGCTCGGCGGGATCGCGTCCGTCTACGTCCTGCCCGCCTCGGCGGCGGCCCGCGACGGCAAGTGCGACAGCGGCGAGTTCTGCTACTACTACAACAGCGACAACCAGGGCTCGATCTCGGACTTCACCGGATCCATCGCCGACTACGGCACCACACAGCCCTCCTGCTACGACTTCAAAGGCGACGGCAACGGCAAAGGCCTCTGCGTCAAGAACAACGCCGCCTCCGTCTGGAACAACACCGGCAAGACCGTCCGCGTCTACTACAACAGCAACTACGGCGGCAGCTACCAGGACTTCAGCGCCGGCGCCAAGGGCAACCTGAACGCCACCCTCAAGAACCAGAACGCCTCCCACGAGTTCTCGCCGTCGGCGCGCACGAACATGTCGTACGGGCTGTACGCGGCGAGCGGCGGGAGCATCACCTGCGGCTTCGACGGCTACACCACCACGCCCGGACGGCACGAGGGCATCGACATCGCCCGCGGCATCGGCTCCGACGTCCACGCCCTGGTCGCCGGTAAGATCATCTACATCGCGCGCGGGGCGACCGGCAGCTCGGGGCTCTCCACCATCTCCGTCTACAACGCCTCGCTCGACAAGACGGTGATCTACCTGCACTCCGCTCCGCGGTCCTCGCTGAGCGTGGGGCAGTCGATCAGCCGCGGCCAGGTCATCGCCGACGAGTCGTGGCACGGGGTGTCGTCCAGCTCGGGCGCCCACACCCACGTCGAGATGCGTCTCGGGCAGCAGACGCACGCGGCCAAGAGCGTCAACGACCCGACCCTGGACAACCCGAACCCGACCACGTTCTGGAACTCCCAGGGCTACAACGTCCGATAGAGCGCAGCGGCCTCCACCAGAGGGGAAGACGACTGTGTCGAAACGAAGCGTGCGGCTGATCTCGCGGGTCACCGCGACGACCGCCGCGACGGCGCTCGGCGGGATCGCCCTCGTCCCCGCCTCTCCCGCCTCGGCCGCGGCCCGCGACGGCAAGTGCGACAGCGGCGAGTTCTGCTACTACTACAACAGCGACAACCAGGGCTCGATCTCGGACTTCACCGGATCCATCGCCGACTACGGCACCACACAGCCCTCCTGCTACGACTTCAAAGGCGACGGCAACGGCAAAGGCCTCTGCGTCAAGAACAACGCCGCCTCCGTCTGGAACAACACCGGCAAGACCGTCCGCGTCTACTACAACAGCAACTACGGCGGCAGCCACCAGGACTTCAGCGCCGGCGCCAAGGGCAACCTGAACGCCACCCTCAAGAACCAGAACGCCTCCCACCAGTTCCTGGGCTCGACGCCGCCGCCGACCGGCTGCAAGACCGACGGCACCGACAGCAGGCTCCCATCGACGATCCTGGTGTACCGGGTGTCGCTCGGCCGGGTCGACCGGGTGACGTTCAAGAGCTACGTCAAGGACGTCCTGCCCAACGAGTGGGTGCCGAGCTGGCCCGCGGAGTCCCTGAAGGCCGGCGCGATGGCCGTCAAGAGCTACGGCTGGTACTGGGCGCTGCACTCGACCCGCACGACGTCGGGCGGCCAGTGCTTCGACGTCTACGACACCACGTCGAGCCAGGTCTACAAGCCCGGATCCGCGAAGGCGTCGACGAGCGCCGCGGTGGACGCGACGTGGGACACCCGCATGACCCGCGGCGGGAAGATCCTTGAGGCCCACTACTGCTCCACGACGACGGCGTGCGGCGGCTGGGTCACCGGGGACTGGATGTCGCAGTACGGCTCCCGCGACAAGGCCGAGGCCGGCTGGAGCTACTCCAGGATCCTCAACGCCTACTACACCGGGATCACGCTCTCCTGATCCCCCGACCGTTCGACCGGCCCCCGCCGTGCCCCTCGCGGCGGGGGCTACGGTCCTTCGACGATGACCTGGAAGTTGACCGGACGGCTTCCGGGGAACGCGACCTTTCCCTCACCGTCCACCATCTTGAACCGCACGTAACATAAGCCCGGCTTCCGCGGCGTGGTGATCTCGGCCCGGACGTCGACCGTGCGGCCCGGCTCCGTGTCGGCGATCGGCACGTCGGAGATGGTCTGGCAGTCGCCGGCCTTCTGCGGGAGGTCGAGACGGCGCAGCGAGTAGCCGTCCCATGGGACCGTTCCGGTGTTCTTGAGCCGCCAGACCTTGGTGATGTTCTGGCCGGCGCCGACGCGCGTGCAGTCGGGCAGGGTGATGTCCGCGACGAAGCTGGCGGCGTCGCCCTTGTGCCTCGGCGAGGCCGGCGCCGGGTTGGTCGGCTGCACCGGGCAGTCGGCAGGAGTGAGCGCGTTCTTCGCCCGGTTCCCGTACTCCTCCATGCCGTCCTTGCCGGAGTCGTGGTCGACCACGATGAGGACCACGGCCCACGTACCGATGACCGCCGCCGCCAGCGCCACCGCGCCCGGGCTGCTCAACCGGTATCTTCCCCGGCGTTTCGGGGCCGGGTAGAGCGCCCGCACGTCCCCCGCGCCATGCCCGGGCACCGGCGCGGCGGACCGGGGAGCCGAGGTCTCGTCATGCTCCGAGGGCCCCGGCGGCTCCAGGGCGATGTGCAGGGCCTGGGCCTCGGCCGTCTTCGGGACGGAGGCTTCGAGCGCGGCGGACGCGGGCCTCTCGGCGTTCGCCGACCTGACCGCCTGGTTCGCCCTCTCCCAGCGTTCCCGGTACGCGGCCGGATCCCCGCCGCACGCCTTGACGAACTCGACGGTGGTCCCCCAGCTCGGGAGGCGGTTGCCCTTCGTGGCCTCGTGCAACGTCGTGTGCGAGATGGCCCCCGACCTTCCGGACATCTCACGGAAAGGCGGGTTGCCGACCGATTCCCGCAGTTCTCGTAGAACCGCCGCGAAGTCCTCGATCGCCTCCGCCTGTGCACGCATGTGGTCCACCGGGTGAAGCTAACAGCGCCCGGTCCTCCCCTCAAGCACATGTTTTTATCGGTTTTCTACCGTTCCGGTCGCTTCGTCGTGACCTGTGCGCGGCCCCACCGCGTCCACGGGCTGGAACCGCACGCGATGATCATCGGGCGCCGCGACCACACCGCGACCGCCCGCCCCGGCGACGCCCCAGAAAAAGTTCGGCCTGGTAAACGAAGGCAAAGGCCGACCTATCTAAATTTGTCCGGAGGCACTCCTCCGGAGCGTTTCACATGCTCGCCGCTGCCCATACCTCAATGGTGTCGCCTTAAGCCAGGAGTTGATGCATGAGTTTTGGGTTGAATACCGGCGATTCAGCATGGGTGCTCGTCAGCTTCGCCATGGTGCTGCTCATGACGCCGGGACTCGCCCTCTTCTACGGCGGCATGGTCCGGGCGAAGAATCTCGTCAGCGTCCTCTACATGAGCTTCGTCTCGATCGCCGTGGTGACCGTCGTCTGGTTCGCCTACGGGTACGGCCTCGCGTTCGGTGACGACGTGGGAGGGGCCGGCCTCATCGGCTGGGGCAGGTGGCAGTTCCTCAAGACCACCCCGTCGGTCCTGAGGGGCGTCATCCCGGAGTACGTGTTCTCGATGTTCCAGCTGGTCTTCGCGATCATCACGCTCGCACTGATCAGCGGCTCGGTCGCCAACCGCGTCCGGCTCGGGCCCTGGATGGTCTTCGGCGTGGTCTGGGTGACCCTCGTCTATCTGCCGGTCGCCCACTGGGTGTTCTCCAAGGGGGGCTGGATCAACCGGTGGGGCGCGCTGGACTTCGCCGGCGGCCTGGTCGTCGAGCTCAACTCCGGCATCGCGGGCCTGGCGCTGGCGCTGGTGCTCGGGCCGGGCCTGCGCTTCCGCAGGGAGGGGCCTCCCGAGCCGAAGAACATCCCGCTGGTGATGGCGGGCATGGGGCTGCTGTGGTTCGGCTGGTTCGGGTTCAACGGCGGATCGGCGCTGACGGACGGCGCCCTCGCGGCCAACGCCGTGGTCAACACCATGATGTGCGGGTGCGTCGCGATGCTGGCCTGGATGCTGCTGGAGCGGGCCCGGTTCGGGCGGTTCTCCAGGCTGGGGGGCACGACCGGCGCGCTCGCCGGCCTGGTGGCCATCACCCCCGCCTGCGGATACGTCAACCTGTTCGGCGCGACGGTGCTCGGGATCGTCGTCGCCGTCGTCTGCACGTACGCCGTCGAGGTCAAGACGTCCGTCGGATACGACGACACCCTGGACGTCGTGGGCATCCACGGCGCCGGCGGCATCGTCGGCGTGGTCCTGCTCGGGTTCTTCGCCACCGGCAAGTACGGCAGCCCCACCGCCGGGCTCGTCTACGGCGGCTCGATCTCCCTGCTCGGGAAGCAGATCGTCGCCATTCTCGCCGTCGGCTGCTACAGCTTCGTGCTGACCTACGTCATCGGCAAGGTCGTGGACGTCCTGCTGGCCTTCCGCCCGAGCGCCCGCGAGGAGGCCGAGGGCCTCGACACGGAGCTGCGGATCGGGTGAACGCGCCCGGCCGTCACAGCGGAAGGGTCCTGTGCAGACGGCGGATCTGGACGGCCGCCTCGCCGAGGACGCCCTCGCCGGACGGGCCGGGCAGGCGCGGTGTCCGCGGCGGCCGTCCGTCGCGCACCGCCGCCGCCATCTCCCGGAGATCCGCCGAGATGGCCCGGGCCGCCCGCCGCGGCGGCGGCTCGGCGCCCCCGCGGACCTTGACGGACGCGGCGGTGACGGTGTCCACGAGCGCGTCGAGGGCGCCCAGGACCGGCCACCAGGCGGCGCCCGCGCGGCCGGCCGGCGGGGGTTCGGACTGCACCTCCCGCAGGTCGGCCCGGACGGCGTCGAGGCTGCGGTGCAGGGCCCTCCGGTCCCGGGCCCGGACGTTCCGGGGGCCGGTGAAGGCCTCGTCGAGGTAGTCGGCGAGCGCCCCGAACCCCGCGGTGAACCGCTCGCCGATCCGGACCCGGCGGCTCCACGGCCAGAGGGCGTATCCGAAGACCATGACGATCAGGCAGCCGAGGAGGGTGTCGGACAGGCGGGCCAGCACGAGCTCGTCGGACGGCTGCGGCGAGGTCATGTCGAACAGGAAGAGCATCAGGGGGGTGACCGCGACCGTCCGCATCGCGTAGGACCGTGCCTTCAGCACCGGGATCAGCCCGCCGAACAGCGCCGCGAGCGGGACCGCGGCCCAGCCGCGCGGGACGGCCACCAGCACCAGCAGGGTGGGGACGGCCGCCGCGACCGTGCCGACCGCGCGCAGCAGGGACCGGACGAAGACCGAGCCGAAGTCGGGTTTCAGGACCACGGCGACCGTCAGCGGAAGCCAGAGGGAATGCACCGTGGGGATCCAGAGGTCGTGGAGCACGCCCGGGAACTCGACGAACGCCGAGGCGATCGCCATGCACAGGGCCAGCCGGAGCCCGTACCGCCAGGCCGCAGCGGAGGTGAGGGCCATCCGGGCGGCCCGGTACGCCCGGGCCGGCAGCGGTCTCGGCAGCCCGAGCCAGTCGGGGTCCTCGGGGTGCGCCTCCGACAGCCGCCGGCGGGCGAACTCGACGGGCCGGGCGAACGCCGGGTCCCCCCGGAACGGCGCGGTCCCCGCGTCCCGGTTCCCGCTCCGGACGGCGTCCGCGATCCGCCGCACCGCCTCGGCCAGTCCCGGCGGCGCGGGCCGCGCGGACCGGATGAGCAGGGTGAGCGCCTCCAGGAGGGGCGTGGCCGCGTTGAGCATGGCGACCAGCCACCGCGTCTCCTCGCCCCAGTGCTCCTTGTCGCGGACGCGATGGCACATCAGCGCGTCCTGGGCGGTGTCCACCGCCATGCTGAGCGCCGTCCGGGCGCCGCCCGGATGGGGGGCGGCGTCGACCAGGTCGGCGGCCCTGCCGTAGACGTCGGCGACGGCCCGGTGTTCGGGGCCGGGGCGGCGTCTCCACGGCCGCCAGCTCAGCACCGCCAGGACGATGTAGAAGGCTCCGCCCGCGAGCTGGAAGAGCAGGGGGAGCCACCACTCCCCGGGCCCGGGCAGGCCGGTACCGATCACGTTCATGAACAGCAGCGCCAGCGAGGCCCCCGACGCGATGGTGCCGATCGAGCTGACCAGCCCGGACAGCAGCGCGACCGCCGTGGTCGCCGTGACCGTCCCCCAGCCGTGCCCGTGGGCGAACTGGCCGACGACCAGGCCGGCCGCGCCCGCCAGTTGCGAGGCGGCGAGGCCGAGCGCCCTCGACCGGTAGGGGCCGGTGTCGGGCCGCATCGTCGCCAGCACCATGCCGGCCGCCGCCAGCAGTCCGGCGCGGGGTTCGTCCAGGGCCAGCGCCACCGCGGTCACCGTGCCGAACGCGACCGCCGCGCGGGCGGCGCCGAGCCAGGGCAGGGGCTCCCTGGACGGCGCGAGGGCCCGGCTCAGCCAGTTCCCGGCAGCGGCCCGCGTGGCGCCCATCGGCAGGGACGGCCCGCGTCAGACCGCTTGGAAGGCGGCGTACAGGAGGCTGAACACGCCGATGCCCAGCCCCAGGGAGAGGAGCACGTTCGCCGCGCCCCTGGCGTACTCCCCGTCCTGGAAGAGATGGACGGTGTCCAGCTCGAAGGTGCTGAACGTCGTCAGCGCACCGCAGAAACCGGTGCCGACCAGGCCGTCGGGTCCCGCGCTCGTCGTCACGCCGTGCAGCGCGCCCAGGATTCCCGTGCCGAGGAGGTTGACCGTCAGCGTCCCCCACGGGAACGCCTTCCCGAACCGGTTCTTGACCGTCGTGTCGAGGACGAAGCGCAGCATGGCGCCGCACGCTCCCCCGATGAGCACCAGCAGAGCGATCATGTCGGCGCGCCGCCCTCCGGTCCTGCGGCGCGGTACGGCAGGAGCCTTCCGCCCCAGAGGCCGGCGGTGACCGCGATCCACCCGCCCACCACGCTGACCACCGCGTAGACGGCGCTCTGGTCCCAGGCGCCGGCGCGGCCGAGGGCGTGCACGCCGTCGATGAGGTGGGAGAACGTGGTGAACCCTCCCAGGTACCCGGTCACCAGCAGCGGCCGGGCGACGGGGTGCGGCCTGCCCTTGAGCAGGTACGTCGTCAGGATCCCGATGAACAGGCAACCGAGCATGTTCACGAGGAGGGTCCCCCAGGGGAACCCGTGCCGCGCCCCGGGCATCGCCTTGATGAGCAGGTCACGGGCCAGCGCCCCGACCGCCCCTCCGATCGCGACGTCGAGGAGCGCGCGCGGCCTGATCCCGGGGTGGCGGGGCGGCCCCTTCCTGCGCCGGTCCAGGACGGTGGCCTCGGCCGCCTCGCGGCGGAGCAGCCGCCCGGCCCGCCTTCGCGGATCCCCCATGGCCGGTGTCACCATCTGCGCCGCTCGGGGGCGGGCACGCCGAGCAGCAGCCGGCGGACGGCATCCCAGACGTGCATGAAGGCGGTCTCGACCTCGGGCGACCGCTCCCCCAGGACGCGCGCCCAGGCGCCCCGGTCTCCCGGCAGGACGCTGGCTCCGGCCCGCAGCCCCGTGCGGGCGAGCGCCTCGTGCATCGTGTCCGCCACGGCCTGCGCGGGTCTCCGACCGGTGACGACGTACAGGGACGCCAGGACCCCGAAGTCGTCCATCACCGCCGGGCCCGTCACCGCCCGCTCCCCTGGCACCAGGTGAAGCGGATCCGCGAACAGCAGCCGTCCCGCGGTGTCGTGCACCTCGACGTCGCTGCAGTACGCCGTGTAGGCGTGCCGTTCCCCGCGGGCGAGCCGGCCGGCCAGCAGCGTCTCGCCCATCAGGACAGTGGAGTCGGGAGGGGCAATGACGGCGATGTGCTGGTAGAAGCGGGCGCCCCCGAAGGGGATCGTCGTGTCCGGCATGTACTCCAGGTAGCCGCCGGGGCCCACCGCGAGCCGGACGAGCTGCGTGGCGTAGTCCTGCTCCATCCGGTAGAGCCGGGTGGCGCCCTGGGTGGTCACGTGCACGGACGCCCCCGCACCGCAGGAGACGTCGACGCGGTAGCGGTCCCCTTGGAGGACACCGCCTCCGGACGACATGAGCATGACGTACGGCAGGTCCGGCGCCCCGGGATCGGGGCGGAGCGGGCGGGTGATGTGCAGCGGCGCCTTCTGGTAGTGGCCGGTCAGCTCCGTCCGGTCGCCGACCAGCTCGAACTCCAGGTCGAGGACGCCGACCTTGCCGGGGCTGCCGGCCGGGAGCATGTCCACGGCGCGGGCGTGCCGCCGCACGGGCTCGGGCACCCAGCGGGGCAGGTACCGCTCGGGCGAGAGGCGGTCGGTCCCCCCTGCGCCGCCCGCCGCCCCTACACCGGCGAGGTACACGCCGCCCCCGCCCGCGCCTCGATGAAGTCGACGACCTCCGCGACGCCGGTGCCGGCGAGGCAGTCGGTCAGCGCGACCGGGCCCTCGCCGCGCACCGCCCGCGCGTCCCGTTCCATGACCGCCAGGTCGGTGCGGACGTACGGGGCGATGTCGATCTTGTTGATGACCAGCAGGTCGGAGTCGGTGGTGCCGGGGCCGCGCTTGCGCGGCATCTTCTCGCCCTCGGCGGTGTCCAGGACGAAGATGTACACGTCGGCCAGCGCCGGGCTGAAGGTGAGCGTGAGGTTGTCGCCGCCGCTCTCGAACAGCAGGAGGTCGAGTTCGGGGAAGCGGTCGAGCATCTCGGCCGCCGCCGCCAGGTTCATGGTCGGGTCGTCGCGGACGGCGGTGTGCGGGCACGCGCCCGTCTCGACCCCCACGATCCGCTCGGGGTCGAGCGTCCCGGCCAGGGTGCGGCGGACGTGCTCGGCGTCCTCCTGGGTGTAGATGTCGTTGGTGATGACGCCGATCTCGTGGCCCAGCGTCCGCAGCCTCGGCACCAGCGCCTCGATCAGCGCCGTCTTGCCGCTTCCGACCGGGCCCCCGATGCCCACCTTGAAGACCTTGTCGAGCTCCATCCCGCCTCCTTCGTGTCAACGGATCAGGTGACGAACAGGCGGGCGTCCGCCCGCTCGTGCGCGGCCGAGACGACGTCGGCGACGGGCACCGAGCCGTGCAGCTCCCGCGGGTCGCGGACGGCGAGCGCCGCCCGCGCGACCCGGGCGAGGTCCGGGCGGACCTCGCACAGCAGCCGCTGGGCGCGGCGGAAGTCGGTGCGCCCCAGCCGCACCGCCGCCGCCGTCCAGCTCGCGGCGAAGGCGTACAGGTCGGCGGCGACCGCGTGCGCCGCGGACACGCCGAGCCCCGCGTAGAGCGCGCCGACCACGACCGCGTGGTTGCCCGGCGTGGTCCTGTCCGCCACCAGCTCCGCCAGCCGGGCGGTCTCGGGCGCGGGGAACGCGAAGGCCGCCGTGTCCAGGACCTGCCGTCCGGTCCGGGTCGAGGCGGCCCGCTGCTCGCGGTTCAGCTTGATCGCGTGCAGCCGCCGGTCGACGCGGACCAGCTCGTCCCAGCCGGCCTCGCGGGCCGCGCGGTGCGCCAGGACCAGGGCGGCCGCGTCCGCCGGGCCGACCGCGTTGTCCAGCAGGTCGGTCAGCAGCTCGCGCAGGTTCTCCGGCCCGGTGATCTGGAGCTGGACGTACCCCTCCAGACCGTGCGACAGCGTGTACATCCCGCTCGGGAAGCCGGAGTCGGTGAGCTGGAACTGGGCCAGCAGCGGATCCAGGTCCGCGGTGGCCGGACGTGCGCTCATGCCAGGAAGAAGAGCCGGTTCAGCGGCAGCTTCGTGGCCGGCTCGATGTGCGCGGGCTCCCCGTCCACCGTCACCTTGTAGGTCTCCGGATCGACCTTGATCTCGGCGAGCGTCGAGTTGCGGAGCATGTGGCGCTTGTCGACGGTCCGGCACTGGCGCACCGGCCGGATCAGCCGCTTCAGTTCGAGGCGCTCGGGCACGCCCGCCTCGATCGCGGCGCCGGACATGAAGGTCGCGCAGGTGCTCGACAGCGCCCTCCCGAAGGCCCCGTACGTCGGCCGGTAGTAGACGGGCTGCGGCGTCGGCAGGGACGCGTTCGGGTCGCCCATCTGCGCCCAGCTCACCATGCCGCCCTTGACGACCATGGACGGCTTGGCTCCGAAGGAGTGGACCGGCCACAGCACGATGTCGGCGAGCTTCCCGTCCTCCAGGGAGCCGATCGTGTCCGCGATCCCGGAGGCGCGGGCCGGGTTGATGGTCAGCTTGGCCAGGTAGCGCAGCACCCGGAAGTTGTCGTTGCGGGACGAGTCCTCGGGCAGCGCGCCCCTCTTGTCCTTGTTGTGGTGGGCGACCTGGAAGGCGCGGGTGAACGACTCTCCCACCCGGCCCATCGCCTGGGAGTCCGAGCCGATGATGCTGATGACGCCGAGGTCGTGCAGCACCGTCTCGGCCGAGATCGTCTCGGCGCGGACCCGGCTGTCGGCGAACGCCACGTCCTCGGGTACGTCGTAGCTGAGGTGGTGGCAGACCATCGTCATGTCCAGCAGCTCGTCGACCGAGTTGGCGGTGTAGGGCAGTGTCGGGTTCGTGGAGGCCGGGAGCACGTTCGGCTCGCCGGTCACCCGGAGGATGTCGGGGGCGTGCCCGCCGCCCGCGCCCTCGGAGTGGTAGGTGTGGATCGCGCGGCCGTTGATCGCGTTGATGGTGTCCTCGACGAAGCCGGCCTCGTTCAGGGTGTCGGTGTGGATGTTGATCTGGATGTCCAGCTCGTCGGCGACCGACAGCGCGCAGTCGATGACGGCCGGGGTGGCGCCCCAGTCCTCGTGCACCTTCAGCCCGGCGGCGCCCGCGGCGATCTGCTCCTCCAGCGGGCCCGGGAGGCTGCTGTTGCCCTTGCCGTAGACGGCGATGTTGATCGGGATGTCCTCGTAGGCCTGGAGGATGCGGGAGATGTTCCACGGGCCGGGGGTGGTGGTGCAGCCGCGGCTGCCGTCCGCCGGACCGGTGCCGCCGCCGACCAGGGTCGTGATCCCGTTGCTCAGCGCGTGCTGGGCCTGCTGGGGCGTGATGAAGTGGACGTGGGTGTCGATCCCGCCGGGCGTGGCGATGAGGTTCTCACCGGAGATCACCTCGGTCGTCGCGCTGATGATGAGACGCCGGTCGACGCCGTTCTGGGTGTGCGGGTTGCCCGACTTGCCGATTCCGGCGATCTTCCCGTCCTTGATGCCGATGTCGCCCTTGACGACGCCCAGCACCGGGTCGAGGACCACCGCGTTCGTGATCACCAGGTCCAGGGCGACCGACCGCCCCGACGCCGGGTCGGCCGACATGCCGTCGCGGGCGGTCTTGCCGCCGCCGTACTGGGCCTCGTCCCCGTAGTGCCCCTCGGTGTGGTCCTTCTCCACCTCGACGACGAGGTCGGTGTCCCCGAGGCGGAGCCGGTCGCCGACCGTCGGGCCGTACATGGACGCGTACTGCTGACGGCTCATCGTGGTCATGGCGACTCAGCCCTTCTTCCCGGAACGGGAGGATTTCGTCTTCCTGGACGTCTTCTTCGGCGGCTCGACCGGCTCGTCGAGATAGCCGCGCTTGTGCATCCGCCGCAGCGCCGTGCGGTGGGCCTCGCTCGACCGGACGCTGCCGTTGAGCAGGCCCCCGAACCCCACCAGCCGCAACCCCCCGCCGTACTCGACCAGCGTCACTTCCTTGGTGTCTCCGGGCTCGAATCGGACCGCGGTTCCCGACGGGATGTCCAACCGTTTCCCGAACGCCTTGTCGCGTTCGAATCTCAGCGCCCGGTTGGTCTCGAAGAAATGGAAGTGCGAACCGACCTGGACGGCGCGGTCGCCCGTGTTCTGCACCAGGATGGTCTCCCTGGGCTGACCGGCGTTCAGTTCGATATCGCCCTCGCCGTACATGTAGACGTCATCCGACATGGACCTCTCCTTTCATGTCCGCCATCACCCGACGTGGATCTCCCGGAGATGACCGTGATCCTGCTCATGGCCGTGCCCGTGGCCGTGGCCGTGGCCGTGCCCGGGAGCGGCGGGCGCCAGCCCGTCGTCGCCGTCGCCGCTCCACCGGCGTTCCGCTTCGGCCACCCGTGCGCGGACCAGCGCGGCGAGCGAGGCCGGTCCGAGGAGCGGGCCCGCTGTCCGCACGCCGTCCCGCCGGGGCGCCGGCACGAAGGAGGCGGGCACGAGGACGACGTCGTCCGCCCCGAGCCGCCGGCAGCGCTCGACGCCCTCGTCCACGTCCGGCTCACCGCCCGTCAGCGCCACCTCCACCCACCGGACGGGCGTGTACTGCCACACCAGCCGCGCCACCCTGAACAGCTCGGCGTCGGGCTCGGGCCCGGCGGCGGGCGCCACCAGCAGGACCGCCCGCTCCCCCGGTCCGTCGAGCAGCGTCCGGGTGACCTCGCCCCTGATCCAGCCGACCAGGTGCTCGGCCGTGCCCAGCGGCCGGGCCAGCAGCAGGTCTCCCGGCGCCCGCTCCCGGGCCGCCCACCTCAGGGTCTGCGCGGTGACGACCGGCAGGTCCGGGTCGCGCCCGAGCGTCATCGGCACCGCCACGAGGCGGTCGCCCGGCCGCAGCGCCGAGTGCAGGTCCCGTCCCGCGGCGCGCACGCGCGGGCCCCCGGGACCGGCCAGGTCCGGAAGGCACCGGCCCTGGCGGCTCTCGTGCCCGCCGACCAGGACGACCCGGCGGCCGCCGGACACTATCTGCCGCCGACCGGGTCGTGGCAGGAGACCAGCTTGGTGCCGTCGTCGAAGGCGGCCTCGATCTGGATCAGCTTCAGCATCGCGCGCACGCCGGGCAGCACGTCGCCGGGGCCGACCACCCGCTTGCCGAGCTCCATGCACTCGGCGACGGTCCTGCCGTCCCGGGCCGCCTCCACGATCGCGGAGCTGATCAGCGCCACCGTCTCGGCGTAGTTCAGCTTCAGGCCCCTGTCCCGGCGCTGCTGCGCCATCTGAGCGGCGGTGAAGAGGACGAGCTTGTCCATCTCCCGCGGGGTGAGGTTCATCGGTTTCCCTTCCGCGCCCGACCGCCGCCGGCGGTCACCCAGCGCGCTCGATCTTGTTGAACATCGGGACGGCGGCGAGGAACACCCAGGTCACCAGCACGAACGGCCAGGTGAGGGTGTGGCCTCCGACCACCTCGAACAGGGTGCCGACGCCGGCCGTCAGGCCCGCCGCCGCCACCGTGCCGACCACGGCGTAGGCGGCGCTCAGCGAGGTGACGACGACGAAGGTGCCGAACAGCGCGAGCCCGGTCAGCACGGAGTTGTAGCCGTACAGGCCGGCCCCGAGGTCGGCGGCCTGCGCCCCCAGCGCCCAGCCGGTGAGCAGGCCGATCAGGCTGGAGACCAGGGCCACCAGCCCCGTCACCCAGCCGGCGACGACCAGGCCGGCCAGGAAGATCAGGCCGACGTACCACTTGTCCTGGAAGAACACCTGGCCGACGCCGTTGAACGTGCCCTTCCAGAAGTAGGTCCAGGTCATCGCCGTGCCCGGAGCGGACGCGGACGGCGGGGCCGAGCCCGCGTGCTCCGCCCACACCCGGCCGAAGGACGGCCCGCCGATGACCATCACAGACGTGATCACGCAGAAGGGCGCGGTGAACGTGGGCAGGTCGTACGGGGCGAGGACCGCCCGCAGCGCCGAGGTGAGCACGCTGCCGGCGATCGCGCCGCCGATGACCAGCAGGACCGTCATCCACCGGGCGTTCAGGTAGAGCACCAGGCTGACGCCGATCAGCGTGCCGCAGAAGCCCTCCAGGCCCAGCGAGGTCCGGTCCCGCCAGGAGACGCCAAGCAGGTGGGCGGTGAGCGTGGCGACGACCGTCCCCAGAAGCCCGTAGGCGCCGAACTGCCAGCCGCCCGCGAACAGGGCCGCGAGGAAGATCAGACCGGTCCAGTGGTTCGGCTGGAAATCGACCTGCGCGATGCCCCTCGGAATGGTGAGAAGGTAGTCAAGGCCTCGCCGTCGCTCCGGTTCCGCTTCCGGTTCCGACGGATCCGGTGCCGAGGACAAGTGCACTCCCTAATGGCCCGCGCACGATCGCGGAGCGTGGATTCCCGTACGCCTCGCCTGATTCCCGCTGCCTCGATCGACTAGCTCAAGGGAGTGCACGTTTTGGGTCAATCACCGCGCACGCGATCGGGTCGGATCCCGCCGCCGGCGTTTCACGGGGACGGTGACTCCCGGCGATTCCTCGGCGCCTCTGACTCAGGCGTCGCGGCGCAGGACGATGAGGGCGACGTCGTCCTCGCGGTGGCCGAACTCGGTGATGATGCGGTCGCTGTAGGCCTCCAGGTCGTCGTCCACGTCGGTGGCGAGGACCCGGAGGCGTTCGAGGTTGGCGGCCAGGGAGACCGTGCGGTCCTCGACCAGCCCGTCGGTGATGAGCACGACGGTGCCGCCCGGCGGGACGGTCGTCTCCTCGAGGCCGAGACGCTCGGCGGGGAAGCCGAGCAGGAGGCCGCCCCGGCCGCCGTACTCGGCCTGCCCCCCGGCGATGTGGAGGGGCGGCAGGTGGCCCGCGTTGGCGACCTGGAGCCGTCCCGTGCGCGGGTCCAGCGACATCAGGCACATCGTGGCGGTCTGGTCGTCGTGGTAGCGCTGCATCACGGTGTTGAGCAGCCTGAGGATCTCGGTGATGCCATGGCCCTCCGCGGCGAACGCGCGCATCGCGTGCCGGAGCTCCGCCATGACGGTGGCCGCGTGCAGGGAGTGCCCCTGCACGTCGCCGATGGCCACCAGGACGTCCTCGCCGCGGTCGATGACCTCGTAGAAGTCGCCGCCCACCTCGGCCTGGTCGCTGGCCGGCTCGTAGCGGACGCTGAACGCCCAGCCGGGCATGGCGGGGTGGACGGCGGGCAGCAGGCTGCGCTGGAGCGTCAGGGAGATCATGTGCTCCTCGGTGTAGGAGCGCAGCGCCTCCATCGCCAGCGCCACCGCCTGGCCCAGCTGGCGCAGGAGGTGGGTGGCGTCCTCGTCGGAGGCGCCGCCGGCCTCGATCGCCACCCCGATCGCGGGGCGGCCGGGCTTGGCCCGCGAGGTCACCAGCAGGACCTCGCCCTTCGGCTCGCTGTCGGGCAGCAGCTCGCGCCAGCGCGCCACCGGCACGGCCGCGATGCGGGTGCCGGTGTCGTCGCCGAGGCCGGTCGCCGCGGCGAGCCGCGCGGGCACGTCGGGAGGGCAGGGCCGGTTCCACGGCTCGCCGCCCAGATTGGCCGTCCTCCTCACGTGGCCGTCCGGGGGGAGGATGTACACCGCCGCGGGGGACGAGAAGATGTCGAACGCGCCGCGCGCCGCCACCGCCGCGAGCCCGTCGAAGGTCGTGGCGGCGTTGATGGCCAGCGAGGTGCTGGTGAACGCCGCCATCCGCTCGGCGATCCGCTCGGCGCGGCGCCGGGCCTGGTAGTAGCGCAGGACCGCCTCGGCGGTGGCGATGAACTCGCCCGGGTCGATGGGGTCGGTCATGTAGGCGTCGGCGCCGCGCCGCAGCCCGTGGGTGCGGTCGGTGGCCTCGACGGCCGTCGCGGAGATGTGCACGACGGGCAGCGACGCCGTCGCGGGGGCGGCCTTGATCTGCTCGCAGACCTCCATGCCGTTCGCGTCCGGCAACTGGACGTCGAGGACGACCAGGTCGATCTGGTGCTCGGCGAGCCGTTCCCAGCACTGGGCGGCGGTGGCGGCCTCCACGACGATGTGCCCGGCGCGGCGCAGCCAGCTGCCGATGATGTAGCGCTTGGTCTCGTTGTCGTCGACGACCAGGGTGGTCGCGGTGGGGATCACGTCGGTCATGGCGTCCGCGCCGTTCGCCGGGCCCGGGCCCGCGCCACCGCGTCGGCGAGCATGACCGGGGCGAGCTGGGCCTGGTCGAGGACGGCGTCGACGCGCTCGGGCCGCGTCCCGTCCGAGGCGGCCGCGTCCGACGGGGCGATCTGCACGACGGCGGTCCCGGCGGGCGGCCCGCCGGGCCCGCCGACCGCGTCGGCGGCGGAGATGCCGGGACCGAGCAGGATCAGCTCGGGCGGGTCGGAGGAGGCCGCCAGGTCCTGGACGGTCTCCGGGTCGCCGGCCTCGCTGACGCGCTCGGCGGCGTCGCCGATCATGTCCCGCAGCAGCCGGCGCGCGGCGCCGTCCCCGTCGGCGACCAGCACGTGCGCGAGGCGGAGCTCGGCCAGGCCAAGGTATGGAGGAAGGCGCAGCGTCACCGTCGTGCCCGCGCCGACCTCGCTCTCCAGCGTCAGATCGCCGCCGAGGGCGTGGGCGAGACGGCGGGAGTAGGTCAGGCCGAGCCCCGTTCCCCCCGGCTTGCCGCCCGGTACCTGGTAGAACTCCTCGAAGACGCGTTCCTGCTCGCCGGGCGGGATGCCCATCCCGGTGTCGGCGACGACGAACTCCAGGTGGCCGGGTGCGCGCCGGGTCGTCAGGCGCACCTCGCCCTCGTCGGTGAACTTCAGCCCGTTGGCCACCAGGTTGCGCAGGATCCGGGTCAGCATCACCTCGTCGGTGACCAGGGTGAGGGCCCCCGCCTCGGCGGCGTCCACCTGGAGCCGCACTCCCGACTGCTCGGCCATGGGCGTCATCAGGTCCGCCAGCTGCCGCAGCATCAAGGAGACCTCGACGAGGGTGCGGCGCGGCGCGAGCCGCCCCTGTTCGGCCTTGGCCATGTCCAGCAGCTCGTTCACCAGGGAGAGCAGGGTCTCGCTGGCGCCGGCGATCAGCGAGACCTGGTGCCGCTGCTCCTCGGTGAGGGGTTCGGCCGCGGGGTCGAGGAGCAGCCGGGCGAGCCCGATGACGCCGTTGACGGGCGTGCGCAGCTCGTGGCTGATGTTGGCCCAGAAGCGGTTCTTGGCCTCGCCCGCCTCGCGGAGTTGGTCGGACTTCTCCTCCAGCTCGGCGTACAGCGCGACCACTCCCCGGTTGGTCTCCTCCAGCTCGGTGGAGAGTTCGTTGTAGAGGGCCATCACGCCCTGGTTGGTCTCCTCCAGCTCGGTGTTGAGCGCGCGGAGCTCCTCGCTCTGCCGCCGGACGTCCTCCAGCGCCTCGACCAGCTCGGCGTTCTGGGTCCGCAGCTCCTCCAGCGCGGTGGCGGGCTGCAGGCGCGCCAGCCGGGCGCGCAGGTCGGCCAGCGTCGCTCCCGCCACCGCGACGGCGTCGGCGGGCAGGTCCTTGGCGAGGCGGACGGTCCGCTTCGCCTCCAGCCCCGTCTCCTCCACCAGGTCCATGAGGCGCGCGGCGGCGGCGTCGCCCTCCATGGGACGGCGGTCGCCGCGCGCGGGCGCGTACTCCAGGTCGATCAGCAGCCGCGGCACGGGACGCACGTCGAGGCAGAAGACCACCGCGACGCTGCCCGAGTGGGCCACCAGCTCCCGGCCGACCTCGCTGAGCGCGGTGGCGACCCGCACCTGGTCCTGGACGTCCAGCCGGACCGCCGCGGCGACCTGCCGGCCGGCCTGGCGGAGGGCGAAGACCCCCTCGTCGTCGGCCACCCGCAGGCGCAGCAGTTCCTCCGGCATCGGCTCACCTCCGTCCGGCGGTGGTCACGGCCAGCACGCAGCGGTCGTCGTGCCGCACCCCGGCGGAGCGCAGCAGGTCCGCGGCGATGAGCAGCGGCTCGCGGGAGGGCCCGGGACGGCCGGCGGGGCCCCACTTGTCGGTCAGCCCGTCGGAGTGCAGCACCACGGCGGCGCCCTCCGGCAGCTCGTAGGCGTGCTCGCGCAGCGTCCGGGTCTTCGCGCCGGCGATGCCCGGCACCGAGATCATGCCCTGCCGGCGGTCGGGACCGACGATCCATCCGGCGACGTTGCCCAGGCCGGCGAACCGCACCGCGCCCGCCGCCGGGTCCACGGCCGCCACCGCGACCGCGCCGCCCCGGGTCGCCCCGAGGCGCTGGTGCACCTGGCGCAGCAGGTCGAGGGGGCGCGCCGGCAGCACGGCCTCGCGCATCGCCGTGACGGCCTCCCGGCCGGCCCGCGCCGCCATCGGCCCGTGCCCGAGGCCGTCGCAGACCATCGCGTAGACCGTTCCGCCGTCCAGCCGCGCGGCGTAGGCGTCGCCGCACTCCTCTTCCCCGTCGATCGGCCGGGTCAGCCCGGCGAAGGGCGGGCCCGGCGCCGGGCCGGCCTCCCTGTCGGCGGACCGCGTGAACCCGGCGTACAGGACGGTGCCGGCACCCGGGAGCGAATGCATTCCGGTGCGGTCGGCGAGCCGCTCGATCGACCCGAGCCCCAGGCCGAGCGTGCCGGACGTGGAGTGCCCGTCCAGGCGGGACGCGCGGACATCGGTGATGCCGGGGCCCCGGTCCAGGCACACGAGCTCCAGCGAGGCCTCCTCACCCGTCCGGACGATCCGTACGAGCATCTCGCCCTGCACGGCGTGCTTGGCGAGGTTGGTGGCCGCCTCGGTCACCGCGAGCTGGATCTGCCCGAGGCGCTCCCCCGCGAAGCCGAGCCTCCCGGCCAGGCGGGCGGCGTGGCGCCGGGCGCCGGCCGCCGCGCTGGGCTCCTCGGCCCGCAGCCATACCGCGTCACCGGGCGGCGGGCTGGTCATCCATCCGGTGCCGGTCAGCGGATCCACTTGGTCACCGTCACCGTGGTGCCCCTCCCGACCTCGGTCTCCAGCTCGAACTCGTCCGCGAGGCGCCGCGCGCCCGGCAGGCCCAGGCCGAGGCCGCCCCCGCTCGTCCACCCTTCGGTCAGCGCCTGCGCCACGTCGGGGATCCCGCCGCCCGAGTCGGTGAACACCAGCCGCACCCCGGCGCGTCCCCGCGCGTTGACGACGGACTCCACGCGCGCGGAGCCGCCTCCGCCGTGCACGAAGGTGTTGCGGGCCAGCTCGCTGGCCGCTGTGACGATCTTGGTCTGGTCGACCAGCGACATCCCCGCCGACGCCGCCGCGGCCCGCACGAGCTGCCGCACCCGGACCACGTCGTCGTTGGAGGTGATGGGGACGGAGTCACCCGCCGGAGTCGTCACCGAGCGTCCACGGCGCCGGGGGCGATGGCCGGCAGCGGCGCGCCGAGCAGGCGCATGCCCTTCTCCAGGTCCAGGGCGGTGCGGACGCCGCCCAGCGACAGCCCCAGCTCGACCAGGGTGATCGCCACCGCGGGCCGCATGCCCACCACGACCGTCTCGGCGTCCATCAGCCGCGACATCGAGGCGATGGTGGCGAACATCCTGCCGATGAACGAGTCCACGATGTCCACCGCGGTGATGTCGATGATCACACCGCGTGCGCCCGTCCTGACGATCCGGTCGGCCAGATCCTCCTGGAGCGCCAGCACGGTCTGGTCCTGCAGGTCGATCTGGATCGACACCAGCAGGACCTGGCCGATCTTCAGAATCGGCACGCGCTCCATCAGGCCCCCGCCCCGGCGACGACCCGGGTGCCGTTGCGCTCCAGCGCCCATTCCAGGGCGTCGGCCAGGGAGGCCTTGGTCGGGATGTCGCCGAACTCGATCCCGAGCGCCACGATGGTCTGGGCGATCTGCGGGCGGATGCCGGAGATCACGCAGTCGGTGCCCATCAGCCTGGCCGCCATCACGGTCTTCAGCAGGTGCTGGGCCACCTCGGTGTCCACGGCCGGGACGCCGGTGATGTCGATCACCGCGAACTGGGAGCCCGTCTCGACCAGGCGCTCCAGCAGGGTCTCCATCACCACCTGCGTGCGGGCGGAGTCGAGCGTGCCCACCAGCGGGACCCCGAGGATCCCCTCCCACAGCTTCACCACGGGCGTGGACAGTTCGAGCAGCTGCTCGGTCTGGTCGGCGATGACCTGCTCGCGCGCGGCGGCGTAGGTCTCGAAGGTCAGCAGCCCCAGATCGTCGATCTCGGAGGAGAACGCCGCGAACTCGGCGTACGCCGCCACGTCGCCGAGGGCGCCGACCTGCTCCAGGACCGCCTGCTTGATCGAGAACACGCTCACCGCGGTCTCGCTGGGGCTGAATCCCTGCCGGGCGCGGGTGCGGGAGATCTCGGTCAGCGCGGCCCGGAGTTCCGCGGCCGCCTCCCGCTCTCCGCCGGTCGCCTTCTCGATCAACCCGTACAGCTCGGAGAGCTCGGCCCGGAGCTCACTCTCCGTGATCCGGCCGCGCACCCCCGCGACGACCAGGTTGACCCACCGGTTAAGAATGACATCCCGCCGGGAGCGCAACATCTCGGGGAGATGTGCATCGCCTGTTCCCTTGCTCAACTGCCGTGTCCCTCTCTGCCCGCCGCACCTTCATCACGCATGAACGCTGCGGGAAGAGTACCGCCCATATCAGAGAGAAACGGACCAGGCGCCATGATCATTCAGAGCGGGCGGCGGCGTGGCTCCGGCCCGGGCCGCGTCCGGCGAGCGGGCCGTGGACCATGAGGCGACCGACCGGCGGCCCGCTCCGCCGGTTACCGGCCGTGACCGAGGGTG
The DNA here is from genome assembly GCF_040492065.1 of Actinomadura sp. NPDC000929. Taxonomy (NCBI): domain Bacteria; kingdom Bacillati; phylum Actinomycetota; class Actinomycetes; order Streptosporangiales; family Thermomonosporaceae; genus Actinomadura; species Actinomadura sp. NPDC000929. Next base: position 25,884 of record NZ_JBEUPA010000042.1, read on the forward strand.
CATGGCCGCCATCGGCCGCGCCCCGTGCGGGCGCGAAGCGGGCACGCCGGAGGGCGGGCCGGGCACTGGCCCGTCCAGGACGGTCGACCATGGATGAAGGTCCACCCGACCTCTACAAGCCTGGATGAAGCTCTATGGCCAGGGCGGTCCGGCCGGTGGTGTGCTGTCCGGCATGGTGACGATGGGACGGACGATGGTGCCCGCCGGAGAAGGCCGGGCGGTGCGGGTGGGCGCCGGGCGGCGGGTGCGCGTGGTGGACGTGGAGGGCGGCCAGGTCGGCGACCTGTTCGCGTTCGCCGCGGACGACCCGCGCGAGCATCTGAGCGCCGCGCACACCCGCAGCGTGACGAGCCGGCTCTTTCCCCAGGTGGGTGAGTCGTTCGTCACTGATCGGCGCAGGCCGATCCTGACCCTGGCGGACGACACCTCCCCCGGCTCGCACGACATGCTGATCGCCGCGTGCGACCCCGCCCGGTACGAGGGGCTCGGAGCGCCGGGGCACGCCTCGTGCGCGCGGAACCTCGAATCGGCGCTGGCGGGGATGGGGCTGTCGACCGCCACCGTCCCGCAGCCGGTCAACGTGTTCATGCGGATCCCGGTGGAGGCGTCCGGACGGCTGCGGTGGCTGGCCGCCGAGAGCCGGGCCGGGGACGCGATCACCTTCGAGGCGGTCATGGACTGCGTCGTCGTCGTGTCGGCGTGCCCGCAGGACCTGGCCGGGATCAACGCCGACGGCCCGACCCCGATGGCGATCGACGTCCTGTGAGACGGACCGGCCCCGACCCGGTCCACGGAACGAGAAGGAGAGCGAAGATGACCGTGAAGATCGCGCATCCGGCGCTGGAGCCGGGACGAGCCGGCGGGCTGCGCACGTCCAACCGCCTGGTGGTGGCGCCGATGACACGCGTCTCGGCCGCGCCGGACGGCACCCCGACCCCCGAGATGGCCGAGTACTACACGGAGTTCGCGCGCGGCGGCTTCGGCCTGGTCATCACTGAGGGGACCTACACCGACACCGTCTACAGCCAGGGCTACCTCAACCAGCCGGGCCTGGTGTCGGAGCGGCACGTGGCCGCTTGGCGAGAGGCCACGGCCGGTGTGCACGAGGCCGGGGGCTCCATCGTGGCCCAGCTGATGCACGCGGGCGCGCTGTCGCAGGGGAACCCCTACCGCGACGACACCGCGGGGCCGTCCGCGGTGGTGCCGCAGGGCGTCAAGATGCCCGAGTACGGCGGGCACGGCCCCTGGACGGCCCCCAAGGAGATGAGCCTGGACGACATCAGGCAGGCCGTGGACGGTTTCGTCGCCTCGGCGGCGAACGCCAAGCGCGCCGGGTTCGACGGGGTGGAGGTCCACGCCGCCAACGGCTACCTGCTGGACCAGTTCCTCACCGACTACACCAACCTGCGCGAGGACTCCTACGGCGGGCCGGTCGCCTCCCGGGTGCGCCTGGCGGCGGAGGTCGTCGCGGCGATCCGCGCGGAGGTGGGGCCGGACTGGAGCGTCGGGGTAAGGGTGTCGCAGACCAAGGTGAACGACTTCCGGTACCGCTGGCCCGGCGGCGCCCACGACGCGGAGGTGATCTTCGCCGCGCTGGCCGAGGCGGGCGCGAGCTACCTGCACGTCGCGAGCGAAGGGCGCAACTGGCTCGAATCCGCGCGGCTGGACCGGGGGCTCACCGTCACCGGCCTGGCCCGCCGGGTGAGCGGCCTGCCGGTGATCGCCAACGGGGGGATGCACGATCCGGACCTGTCGGCGCAGGTCCTGGCGGACGGCCACGCCGACCTGGTCTCGGTGGCCAGGGGCGCGCTGGTGCACCCCGACCTGCCGCGCCGCCTCGCCGAGGGCACGCCGTCCGAGCGGTTCGACCATGCGATGCTGTCGCCGATGGTCACCCTGGACAACGTCCGGCGCTGGCGGCTGGCGGCCGGTGCGGACGCCTGATCCGGCGGCGGAGGGCGAGGAGAGGGGCGGGGACATGGCCGGAAGCTGGCACGGCGGGGCCGCCGCGGTGGTCGCCCTGGGCTTCGACGTGGACGCCGAGACGCCGGTCCTCGCCCAGGGCGGCCGGTACGCCGCGCACGCGAGCACGATGTCCCACCAGGCCTACGGGCCGGACGTGGGGCTCCCCCGGATCCTCGAACTGCTGGACGACCTGGAGGTCCCGGCGACGTTCTTCGTGCCGGGCTGGGTGGCCGAGCGGCGCCCGGGGCTGGCCGCCTCCATCGTCGAGCGCGGGCACGAGGTGGCGCACCACTCCTACTCCCACCGTCCGCCCACGTCGATGTCCCCGGAGGGGGAGCGCGCGGACTTCGAGCGCGCCCTGGAGGTGTTCGCCGGGCAGGGCATCGAGATCACCGGGCACCGGGCGGCGCTGTGGGAGGCGTCCTGGACGACGGCGGAGCTGGTGGCCGAGCACGGGCTGCGCTACGACTCGTCCCTGATGGGCGACGACCGGCCCTACCGGGTGCCCACCGCGGCGGGCGAGATCGTCGAGCTGCCGGTGCACTGGTCGCTGGACGACTGGGAGCAGTACGCCTACCTGCCCGAGCCGCACGTCGGGGCGGTCATCGAGTCGCCGGGCAAGGTGCTGGAGCTGTGGCGGGCGGAGCTGGACGGCATGCGGCACTACCGGTGCCTGTTCAACCTGTGCGTGCACCCGTTCCTGTCCGGGCGGCCGGGCCGGGCGCTGGCGCTGCGCCGGTTCATCGAGTACGCGCGGGAGTGCGGTGACGTCGCGTTCGCCCGCTGCCGGGACGTGGCGGAGGCGGCGCTCGCCGATCCGGACGTCCGGCCGCGTCCCCACCGCCCCCCGCGGGTGGACCCGGACGTCCACCCCCACTGAACGCCCGCGCCGGGTCAGGCCATGTCGGCGGCCCGCAGGGCCAGGAACAGGTCGACGCGGTCGGCGGTGCGGGCGGTGTCGCGGCCGGTCAGCTCGGCGATCTTGGCGAGCCGGTTCCGCAGCGTGTTGACGTGCACCCGCAGGGCGGCGGCGGTGGCCTGCCAGTGCCCGTCGTGGTCCAGGAACGCGCGCAGCGTGGCCTCCAGCTCGCCGCCCCGCCGGGCGTCGTGCTCGCGTATCGGCGCGAGCACGCCGTCCGCCAGGGTGCGCAGGGCGGCCGCGTTCTGCGTCCCGAGCAGGAGCCGGTGGGGGCCGAGCTCGGCGAAGGTCCGGACGGCGGGCCCGGCGCCGCCCCGCCGCAGGGTGCGGCAGACCTCGCGCGACCTGATGAGCGGTTCGCGCAGCCCCGCCGGCCCCCGGGCGGTCCCGCCGAGGCCCACGACGGCGCGGTGGCCGGGGAAGCGCTCCCCCACGGCGGCGGCGAGGCGCTCGGCGAGGGGCGCCGCCTCCCGCTCGCCGTGCCGCCACGACAGGACCGCCACCACGTCCTGCGACCCGGCCGCCACGACGACCGGGACGCCGGCGGAGACGAAGAACTCGCCGACCACCTCCGCGAGTCCGGGCAGGGTGGCCTCCGCGCCCGCGAACGCCGTCGTCCACACCGCGAGCGGCCCCTCCGGGTCGACGCCGAACGCGCGCAGCCGGCCGGGGACCTCGGCGTCGCGGCTGCCCCCCGACAGCACCATCTCCAGCAGCTCGCTGGCGAACCGCAGCTCGATCGCCTGCACGGCCTGCTGCTTGGCGACCTCCAGGCTGAGGAAGCGCGCCGCCTGGTCCAGCGCGTCCTGCTCGGCGCGCGTCAGCTCGCTCACCGGGCGCAGGCAGATCAGCGCCGCGTCGACGTCGCCGACCGCGCCGACCAGGTACAGCGCGGCCCGTCCGGCGGCGCCGAGGTCGAGCTCCAGGGGCGGCGGACGGCGGGTCAGCCCCGTGGCGACCGCGTGGAGCTGGGCGGCGTCCAGCTCCGTCCCCGCCGAGGCCAGCAGGCGGCCCATCCGGTCGACGACCGCGAGCGGCAGCTCGTGGTCGCGGCGCAGCACCCGCAGGACGCCGGACGCGCCCGCACCCCGCGAGATCGCCGTGGCCAGCGCGTCCCCCCGGCGCACCATGCCGACCAGCGCGCCCTGCCGCTCCTCGCTGTAGCGGGTGGCGACGGCCTCGGAGATCGCGGTGAACGGCACCGCCGCCGCGATCTCCAGCAGGGGCACGCCCGCGTCACGGCAGGCGTCGACCAGGTCCTGCGGGGTGGCGGGGCGCTCCGGGCGCAGGCCGAAGACGATGCCGGCCGCCCGGGCCCGCCGGACGTTGGCGACGAACCCGGAGGCCGCGATCCGGTCGTCCCACAGGCCGTTGGTCAGCACCAGCTCGCGCCGCCGCACGTAGCCCGAGGGGTCCGGCAGCTCGGTGTTGTGGACCCAGGCGACCGGCTCCTCCAGGGCCCCTTCAGGGCCCGGAACCAGGACCCTGAGGCCCAGCGACTCGTCTTCCAGCAGGGACGCCAGCGTGAACACCCTGTAAATCTATCCATCCCCTGGGTTCGACGATAGAGGTTTCTCTACTTCTGGACGGGACGGCGCAGTGCTTTGGTGTGCTGTACGTCACGGACGGAGGAACCCATGTCCAGCAACGAATCCGCATACCGAGGCCCGGCCGCCGAACCGGTTCGCTTGGAAGATCAGGTTCGCTTCGACGAACACGGCATCGAGCCCATCCCGGCCTCCGCCCGCGACTCCACGCCGTGGCAGCAGTTCTGGATCTGGTGCGGGGCCAACATCGCGCCGATCAACTGGGTGCTCGGCGCGCTGGGCGTCACGCTCGGCCTGAGCCTGGTGGAGACCCTGGTGGTCGTCACCCTCGGCAACCTGGTGGGCTGCGCGGTCTTCGGGCTGTTCAACGTGATCGGCCACCGCACCGGCGTCAACCAGATGGTCCTCGGGCGCGGGCCGTTCGGCCGGCGCGGCGCCCTCGTCCCCGGCCTGGTGCAGGGGCTGCTGACCATGGGCTGGGTCGGCGTCAACACCTGGGTGGTGCTGGACCTGGTGATCGAGATCCTCGCCCAGGCGGGGGTGCACGGCGGCACAGGGCTGCGCTACCTGGTGGCCGGGCTCATCATGGGCGCCCAGCTCCTCCTGGCCCTCTACGGGTTCTACGCGATCCGCACGTTCGAGAAGTACACCGTCCCGGCCACGGTCCTGGTGATGGTGGTCATGACCGGGCTGGCCCTCGCGCAGGCCGACCTCCACTGGACGGCCTCCACCGCGACCACCGCGGGCGACAAGTTCACCGCCGTGACCCAGCTGCTCACCGCCATCGGCATCGGCTGGGGCATCAGCTGGCTGCCCTACTCCGCCGACTACAGCCGCTTCGTCCGCCCCGCAGCCTCGGACCGGTCGGTGTTCTGGTCCACCGCGCTCGGGATGTACGTCCCCACCGTGTGGCTGGCCGCACTCGGCGCCTGCCTCGCCAGCGCGGGCGACGGGGGCGACCCCTCCAGCCTCGTGACGGGCGCGTTCGGGGTGATGGCCGTGCCCGTCCTGCTGCTGATCATGCACGGGCCCGTGGCGACCAACATCCTGAACCTGTACTCGTGCTCGCTCGCCGCGCTGTCGGTCGGCATCCGGGTCGCCCGGTGGAAGGTGACGCTGGTGGCCGGGACGGTGGCGTCCCTGGTGCTGGTGGTGTTCGTGCACGCCGACAGCTTCGCCCAGGCGTTCGACCACTGGATGGCGTCCATCCTGGTGTGGATCAGCCCGTGGGCGGCGATCGTCCTGGTGGACTTCTTCGTCCTGCGGCGCGGCCGGATCGACGTGTCCGCCCTCTACCGGGACGGCGGCGCGAACGTCCGGGCCCTGGTCAGCCTGGCGCTCGGGCTGCTGGCGGCATGGGCGTGGCAGTTCGGCACGGTGCCCGCCCTGCAGGGCCCGATCGCGCGGACGCTGGGGAACACCGACTTCTCGTGGCTCTCGGGCGCCCTGGTCGCGGGCGGGCTGCACTACGCCCTGGCGCGCCGAGCCCACCGGAAGGCCGCACCGATCGGGACGGCCGCCTGACGGGAGTTCCGCGCCCTCCACGGTGAGCCGCCGACGCCACGGCGCCGGCGGCTCACCGTGCGCGTCCGCCCGGATGCGGACCGCCGAGCTCGACGCATCCTCAACGGGCCAACCATGTCTCCTGCACGACAGGTCGGCGCATGGCGGCCCCCCTCCACTGGGAATGATGCAGGCGCCCTCGCTCGTCGAATTTTCGCTCGCCCGACCCTGAAATCGAACATATGATCGAGTGAGTGAGACGCGCAGGGACCGGCCCGGGGCGCCCGCCGGGCCGGTCGGACCTTCGACGTAAGGCGGACATGCCGATGGCCTTCTCCTCCGAGGTGCTCCCAGCCGCCGTCCAAGCGATCAGCAGCGCCCCCTCCCGCCAGCACCCCGTCGTTATGATCACTTGCGCCCCGGACGGGCGGCCCCGGGTCTGCGTGCCCGACTGGGGAGAGCTCCGCGTCCTCGACGACCGGCGCCTGCGCGTGGCGGTCTGGCCGTCCGACCCCACCGCGGCCGACCTGGACCGCGGCACGCCCGTCCTGTTGATCGTCACCGCCCTGTCCGAGGTCTACCTGGTCCACGCCACGCCCGGCCGCCTGGAGAACGCCGCCATGGTGTGGGCCCACTACGAGCTCACGATCACCTCGGCGCGCCTCGCCGACCGGGGCACCGCGCCGCCCCTCCCCCGGGACGCCGAGGACGCCACGGAGTACCTGACCCAACGCCCCCCGAGGCGGGCCAGAACCCACCACCGCCACCCCGGCCAGCGCTCTCCCTGGGCCCGCCCGCCGGAACCCGAGGGAAAGGCAGACCACCGCCACACCGAACGCGCCCACCCCTGACCGGACGAGAGCCGGCGGCCGCGGCACCCGACCGCGGCCGGATCAGGTGAGGTTGGAGGGGCGGGATTCCCAGTAGGGGGCGCGGAGTTGGCGTTTCAGGGTCTTGCCTGAGGGGTTGCGGGGGATCTCCGCGAGCCGGTCGAAGCCTCTGGGGGTCTTGTAGGCGGCCAGGTGCTCCCGGCAGAAGTCGCGGAGCTCGTCGTCCGTGGCGACGGCGTCCGGTGCCGGGACGATGGCGGCGTGGACGGACTCGCCCCATTCGTCGGACGGGACGCCGAACACGGCCGCGTCGGCCACCGCCGGGTGGGCGGTGAGGACGGCCTCGATCTCGGCCGGGTAGATGTTCATCCCGCCCGAGATGATCATGTCGGTGCGGCGGTCGCAGATGTAGTAGAAGCCCTCCTCGTCGCGGTAGGCGATGTCGCCGACGGTCAGCCAGTCGCCGCGGCCGGCGTCCCGGAACTTGCCCTCCGCCTTGTAGTAGGCGTTGAAGGTGCCGGCGCCGCGCACGTAGAGGTCGCCGGGGACGCGCGGCTCCTCGACGGGGCGGCCGTCCTCGCCGAAGAGCGCGATCTCCACGCCGGGCGCGGCGCGGCCGCAGCTTCCGGGCTTGCGCATCTGGTCCTCGGGGCGCAGGACGGTGTCGACGCCGAGCTCGGTGGAGCCGTACACCTCGAACAGGGAGCCGTCGCCGATGCGGTCGACGTACCGGCGCTTGAGCTCGAACGGCCACGGGGCGGCGTTGGCGATGACCCGCCGCAGCGAGGAGAGGTCCCTGCGACGGATCGCCTCCTCCGGCAGGTCCACCACGCGGCGGATCGGGGTCGGCGCGGAGAACGTGGTGGTCACCCGGTGCCGCTCGACGAGGTCCAGCCAGCGTTCGGGGTCGAAGTCGCGCATCACGACCACGGTCCCGCCCATGAGCTGGACGATCAGCATGAAGCTCATCGGGCCCGAGTGGTAGAGCGGGCCGGTGGTGAGGTAGACGTCGCCGGGCTCGAAGCCGATCTCGCCGACCAGCCCGAGGACCAGGGCCGGGTCGGGCTCGCCCCGCACGACGCCCTTCGGCTTGCCGGTCGTCCCGGAGGTGTAGAACATCGAGGTGCCGGCCGCGGGGTCGGCGCCGCGGGCGACGGGCTCGGTTCCCGGGCTCCGGTCGGCCAGGGCGTCGAGCGAGGACGCCCAGTCCGGCGGCGCGGAGCCCCAGGCGAGCCAGGCGCGGACGCCGGCCGCCAGGCCGCGGGCCGCTTCGAGCTGGGGGGCCTGCTCGGCGTCGAACACCACCAGCGCGGCGTCGGCGTTCTCGACGACGTAGGCCGTCTCCTCCGGTGTGAGGCGGTAGTTGAGCGGGACGCCGACGGCGCCGCACTTGCGCAGGGCCGAGATCAGCGCGACGACCTCGGTGCTGTTGCGGCCGCACCACACGACCTTGGTCCCGGCCCGGACGCCGTGCTCGACCAGCAGGTTGGCGTACCGGTTCACGAGGGTGTTGAACTCCGGGTAGGTCAGGCGCCGCTCGCCCTCGACGACCGCGATCTTCGAGGGGGCGGCGGCGGCCGTCGCCGCCAGCGGGTCTTCGGCGGGCATGGTGATCGACCTCCTGCGGGGGGGGTTCACATGGGCCGGTGCGCCAGGGCGCGCTCCAGCCGCTCCTGGGCGCGGGCCGCCTGCCGGGCGCGGTAGGCGATCGGCATGTACCGGACGGCGCGGGCTCGCCGCGGCGCTCCCGCCCGTCCGGCGGGCTCGCGGGCGTCCCCTCGGTCACCGTCATCGGCGCGACCTCCTGACGAAACGACTCCTGTAAGCTAAACCCGAATAAGGAGTCGCTTACAAGTCGCGCCCCCGCCGCTAGGCGCCGACCGCGGCGCGGAACCCCTCCCGCCAGCTCGCGTACCGCGGCTCCCAGCCGAGCTCCTTCTTCGCCTTCTCGTTCGAGACGCCCCGCGCGCTGGTCATCTGGGCCACGACGAACTCTCCGGCGAGCAGCCGCCCGAGCCACGCGGGCACCCGCAGCGGCGGCTTCGCGCCCGCCACCTCGGCGAGGTGGGGCAGCCACTCCGCGACGGGCGCCGGGTCGTCGTCGGCGACGTTGTACGCGCCCGGCTCGCCGCGTTCGATCGCCGCGAGCGTCGCGGACGCGGCGTCGGCGCAGTCGATGAACGACCAGACCCCGGCCCCGCCGCCGACCACCGGCATCTGCCGCTTCCGCACGAGCTCCACCATGGAGTCCGAAGCGCCCGGCCCGTAGAAGGTGCCGTAGCGCAGCACGATCCCCTCCGGCGCCTTGAGCCGCACGGTCTCGTCCACGTACCTGATCGCCGCCACCGTCCGCTCGGCCGACGGGACCGGCCGCGTCTCGACCGGGTCGTCCTCGGTCTTCACCGGGCCACCGGAATGCCCGTAGAGGAAGTTGTGGCCCTGCGCGACGACCCGGCGGACGCCCGCGGCGTCCGCGGCCTCCAGCAGGTTGCCGGTGCCCCGCGTCCGCAGCTCGTTGGTCGCGGCGAACACCCGGTCGACCCTGCGCAGGCTCCGCATGTCCGCCAGCGCCGTCATCTGGTGGACGATCACGTCCGGCGCCGCGGCCCGCACCGCCGCGACCACGGCGTCGCGGTCCAGGCCGTCCAGGACCACCGGCTCGGCGCCCGTCCCGCGCAGGACCGCCGCCCGGGCGGGCGACCTCGTGGCGGCCGTGACCTGGTGGCCCGCCGCGATCAGCCCGGGGACGAGGTGGCGCCCCAGCGCTCCCGTCGCTCCGGTGACGAAGACTCGCATCCTCTTCTTCCTTCCCTGGAATGCCTCTCCCCTCAAGACGCCCCTCCCTCCGGGTCTGTGACATACCGGCACCGCCTTTCCGCGACGGGCCTGGGAGAACGCCGCGGGCGGCGGTCATGGTTGCGATCCTCCCCGCCGGGCAGGGCACGTCCGTGAGCACGAGCGCACTGATCGTCATCGACATGCTGAACCCGTACGAGCACGAGGACGCGGACGCGTTGATCGAGAGCGTGCAGGAGATGGTCGGCCCGCTGCGGCGCCTGCTGGACGACGCCAGGCGGCGCGACGACGTGCGCGTCCTGTACGTCAACGACAACTACGGCGACTTCTCGGCCGACCGGAGGGACCTCGTCGACCGCGCGTTGAAGGGGCGGCGGCCCGACCTGGTCGAGCCCGTCGTCCCGGAGCCCGGCTGCGGGTTCATGTCCAAGGTCAGGCACAGCGCCTTCTACGGGACCGCGCTGGAGTACCTGCTGTCCCGCGAGAAGGTGGAGCAGGTCGTCCTCACCGGCCAGGTCACCGAGCAGTGCGTCCTCTACAGCGCGCTGGACGCCTACGTCCGGCATTTCCAGCTCCGGGTGGTCCGGGACGCGGTGGCGCACATCGACGCCGGGCTCGGCGACGCCGCGCTGCGCATGATGGAGTCGAACATGCGCGCCGAGATCGTCACCGCCGACCGCTGCTTCTGAAAGCGGAGAACGCCCCGCCGGACGGGCGGGGCGTTCTCGTTTTCCGGACCGGTCAGCGCACGTCGACGAAGTCGTCGGCGGACTTCTGGCGGTCGAAGTTGCTCGTGCCGGGGAAGTAGGCGCGCCAGTAGCCGTCCTGCTTGGCCGTGAACGCCTTCTGGAACCGGCCGTCGCGGGCGGTCTTGGCCGATCCCATGTACGTCCAGGACGCGGAGCCCTGGGGACGGAAGTAGACGCGGATCGTCTTGCCCGGGTACACGGTGTATCCGGTGGCGAAGTCGTTGAGCCGCTTCAGGCGGCCGGACACGGCGATCGGGCGGCCCGCGCGCACGGGCTCGGGCGCGGCGTTGTAGCTCTGGATCGCCGTGTCGAACTTCTCGTACCAGTAGTCCTCGCGGCTTCCCAGTGCCTTGCCGCTCGCGTTGTAGGCGACGACCCGGACGCGCCAGCGTCCGAGGTCCTCCACGTGGCCGGGGCAGCCGACGGACCAGCCGACCTGGTCCTTGGCCAGGACCCGCTTGTAGACGCGGCCCGCGGGGATCCGCCCGTCGGGGTCGATCAGATAGGCCCTGGAGTAGGCGACCGAGGGACCCTGGGTGCCCCACACCCACACGTCCATGGCGCAGGACGCGTTGTAGTCGCCCTTGCCGACGGAGAGGCGCTTCGGCACCTCGACGCGGAACTGGAGCGACTCGGCTTCGGCGGCGGTCGCGCCGCCGGCGAGCACACCGGCGGCGACGGCCAGCGCGGCGGCGGCGGAAACGGTTCTGGGGGGCATCGACGCACCGTTCTGTCAGGGTTCGAGATTCGACGATCATGCCAGCGCCCTCCGCCGCCCACCAGCGGATCCGCGGGGGCGCGCGGCCGGACGGACTTTCCGGGGTCCGACCGGCCGGTTCGGTCCGGGAGCAGGGGTGGTCGGACGGGCGTCCGGGCGGGCCGCGATCGGTGTGCGCCAGGGTCTTGCGGGGCGGCGGGCGGGTGGTTACGGTGCATTCGAGTTTTATAGGAAAGTTTCCTATCAGATCGCGCGCGACCGACTCGGGGTTCGGGGGATTCCCGCTCGTCCACGTCTCCTACCCGGGAGTGACATTGCGAAGAAGAAGGCTTCTCCCCGGTTTCCTGCTCACCGCCCTCTGCTCCCTCGTGCTCGCCCTCCTCGTCCCCGTCCAGGCCGGCGCCGCCGCCTCGGTGACGGCGACCTTCGCCAAGGCCTCCGACTGGGGCTCGGGGTACGAGGGCAGGTACACGATCAAGAACGGCACCGCCTCCGCCGTCACCGGCTGGAAGGTGGAGTTCGACCTGCCGTCCGGCTCGTCGGTCGGGACCTACTGGGACGCGCTGCTCACCAAGTCCGGGCAGCACGCCGCGTTCGCCAACCGCGAGTACAACGGGAGCGTCGCCGCCGGCGCCAGCGTCACGTTCGGCTTCATCGTCAACGGGGCCGGGGCGCCGCAGAACTGCACGGTCAACGGCGCCTCCTGCACGGGCGGCGACACGCCTCCGCCCGGCACCCCCTCCGCCCCCGGGACGCCGACCGTGACGGCCAGGACCGACACCTCGCTGACGCTGTCGTGGCAGGCCTCGTCCGGCACGGTCACCGGCTACCGCGTCTACGAGGGCACGGCGGTCAGGGCCACCGCGACCGGGACCGGCGCCACCGTCGGCGGGCTGACCGCCTGCTCGGACCACACCTACACGGTGAAGGCGTACAACACCGCCGGCGAGTCGGCGGCGAGCGGCCCGGTCACGGCCACCACGACCGGCTGCACGGAGCCGCCGCCCGCCAGCCGCCGCGCCGCGCCCTACCTGTACATGGGCTGGGGCGACCCGCCGAGCCCCTCCACCGTCATGAGCGCCACCGGCATCAAGTGGTTCACGATGGCGTTCATCCTGTCCAGCGGCGGCTGCAACCCCGGCTGGGACGGGCAGCGCCCGCTCAAGGGCGGCGTGGACGAGCAGGCGATCTCGCAGATCCGCGCGGCCGGCGGCGACGTGCTGCCCTCCGTCGGCGGCTGGTCGGGCAACAAGCTCGGCCCGAACTGCTCCACGCCCGAGGCGCTGGCCGGCGCGTACCAGAAGGTCATCGACGCCTACGGGCTCAAGGCCATCGACATCGACATCGAGAACAGCGACGAGTTCGAGAACGCCGCCGTGCAGGACCGCGTCCTCGGCGCCCTGAAGATCCTCAAGCAGAACAACCCGGGTCTGCAGACGATCCTGACGTTCGGCACGACCACCACCGGGCCGAACTACTGGGGCAAGCGGCTCATCGACCAGGCCGCGGCGCTGCAGGCGAACGTGGACGTCTTCACGATCATGCCGTTCGACTTCGGCGGCGGCGCGGACATGTACGGCAGCACCGTCAACGCGTCCGAGGGCCTGAAGACGGCGCTGAAGTCGGCGTTCGGGTGGTCGGACGCCACCGCCTACTCGCACATGGGGATCTCCGGCATGAACGGCCTGTCCGACCAGCAGGAGCTCACCTCGACCGCCACCTGGACGAAGATCCGCGACTGGGCGAAGTCCAAGGGCCTGGCCAGGCTGGCGTTCTGGTCGGTCAACCGGGACCGGCCCTGCCCGGGCGGCGGCGTCGCCGAGAACTGCAGCGGCACCGACCAGCAGCCCTGGGAGTTCACCAAGATCACGGCCGGTTTCTGACCGTCCCGCCGGCGGCCCGCGTCCCGGCTCGGGGGACGCGGGCCGCGCCCGCCTCCGGCCCGCCCGGCTAGACTTGCCTCATTTGTTGTCTTAAACGATTCGCGTTTACGAGGAGGGTTCGGCGCCATGACCGCGTCCCAGACCCCGTCCGCCGCCGAGGAGCTGCGCGGCGCCGGACTTCGGGTGACGGCCGCCCGCGTGGCCCTGCTGGACACCGTCCGGGCCGGGGACCACCTCGGCGTCGAGGCGCTCGCCTCGGGCGTGCGCGACCGCGTGGGCCACATCTCCCTGCAGGCGGTGTACGAGGCGCTCCACGCGCTCACCGCGGCCGGGCTGGTCCGCCGCATCGAGCCGGCCGGAAGCCCCGCCCGGTTCGAGGGCCGCGTCGGCGACAACCACCACCACCTGGTGTGCCGGAACTGCGGCGCGATCAAGGACGTCGACTGCGCCGTGGGGCACCCGCCCTGCCTGGACCCGGTGGACGACGCCGGCTACCTCATCGACGAGGCCGACGTCACGTTCTGGGGCCTGTGCCCGGCCTGCCGGACGGACGCCGGCTGACCCGGGCCGCGCCCGGGCCGCGCCCGGCCCGCACAGCCCCGTGACGGCGTCCGGGCCGGCCGCCGAAGCGACCGGCCCGGACGTCCCGGACGTTCCCGATCAGGTGAGGTCGTACCGGTCGAGGTTCATCACCTTGTCCCACGCGGCGACGAAGTCGAGGACGAACTTCTCGCCCGCGTCGTCGCTCGCGTAGACCTCCGAGACGGCGCGCAGCTCGGAGTTCGCGCCGAACACGAGGTCGGCCCGGCTGCCGGTCCACCTGAGCGCCCCCGAGGCGTCGCGCCCCTCGAAGGTCTCAGAGGTCATCGGGTCCTCGCCCGTGCCCTTCCACACCGTGCCCATGTCGAGCAGGTTCACGAAGAAGTCGTTGGTCAGCGCACCGGGGTTGTCGGTGAGGACGCCGAGCGACGACCCGTCGTAGTTCGCCCCGATGGCGCGCAGGCCGCCGACGAGGACCGTCATCTCCGGCGCGGTCAGCGTGAGCAGGTTCGCCCTGTCGACCAGGAGGAACTCGCCCGGCAGGACGTTGCCCTTCTGGAGGAAGTTGCGGAACCCGTCGTGCGTCGGCTCCATCACCTCGAAGGACTCGACGTCGGTCTCCTCCTGGGAGGCGTCGGTGCGCCCCGGCGTGAAGGGCACCTCGACGTCGTACCCGGCGGCCCTGGCGGCCTCCTCGACCCCGGCGCACCCGCCGAGCACGATCAGGTCCGCGATGGAGATCCGCTTGTTGCCGGTCTGCTCGGCGTTGAACGTCTCCTGGACCTGCTCCAGGGTCCGCAGCACGTTCCGCAGCTCGTCGGGGTTGTTGACCTCCCAGCTGCGCTGCGGCTCCAGCCGGATCCGGGCGCCGTTGGCGCCGCCGCGCTTGTCGGTGCCGCGGAACGACGCGGCCGACGCCCACGCGGTGGTGACGAGCTGGGCGACCGACAGCCCGGAGTCCAGCAGGCGGCGCTTGAGCGCGGCGACGTCCTCGGCGTCGACGAGCTCGTGGTCCACCGCCGGGACCGGGTCCTGCCAGATCAGCCTCTCGGACGGGATCTCGGGGCCGAGGTAGCGGCTGACGGGGCCCATGTCGCGGTGGGTCAGCTTGAACCAGGCGCGGGCGAACGCGTCGGCGAACTCGTCCGGGTTCTCCATGAAGCGCCGCGAGATCGGCTCGTAGATCGGGTCGAAGCGCAGCGACAGGTCGGTCGTCAGCATCATCGGCTGGCGGTTCAGCGTGCCGTCCTCCGGGTCGGGGACGGTGTTGGCCCCCGCGCCGTCCTTCGGCCGCCACTGCTGCGCCCCGGCGGGGCTCTCGGTCAGCTCCCACTCGTACCCGAAGAGGACCTCGAAGAAGGTGTTGTCCCACTTGGTGGGGGTGGGCGTCCAGGTGACCTCGAGGCCGCTGGTGTAGGAGTCGCGGCCCTTGCCGGTGCCGTGCGTGCCCTTCCAGCCGAGGCCCATGTCCTCCAGCGGGGCGGCCTCGGGCTCGGCGCCGATGCTGTCGGCCGGCGCGGCGCCGTGCGTCTTGCCGAAGGTGTGGCCGCCGGCGATCAGCGCGACGGTCTCCTCGTCGTTCATCGCCATGCGGCCGAACGTCTCGCGGATGTCGCGCGCCGCGGCGACCGGGTCCGGGTTGCCGTTCGGGCCCTCCGGGTTGACGTAGATGAGGCCCATCTGGACCGCGGCCAGGGGCTTCTCCAGCTCGCGCTCGCCGCTGTAGCGCTCGTCGTCGAGCCAGGCGGTCTCGGGGCCCCAGAAGACGTCCTCCTCGGCCTCCCAGGCGTCGCGGCGGCCGCCGGCGAAGCCGAAGGTCTTCAGGCCCATCGTCTCCAGGGCGACGTTGCCGGCCAGGATCATCAGGTCGGCCCACGAGATCTTGCGGCCGTACTTCTTCTTGACCGGCCACAGCACGCGGCGGGCCTTGTCGAGGCTCGCGTTGTCCGGCCAGCTGTTGAGGGGCGCGAAGCGCTGCTGGCCCGCGCCGGCGCCGCCGCGGCCGTCGCTGACGCGGTAGGTGCCCGCGCTGTGCCACGCCATGCGGATGATCAGCGGCCCGTAGTTGCCGAAGTCGGCGGGCCACCAGTCCTGGGAGTCCGTGAGGACGTGCGCGATGTCCTGCTTCACGGCGGCGAGGTCGAGGCTCTCGAACGCCTCGGCGTAGTTGAAGTCCTCGCCCAGCGGGTTGGCCATGGGCGGGTTCTTGGCGAGCAGTTTCAGGTTGAGCCGTTCCGGCCACCAGCCGCGGTTGCCGCCCCCCTGGGTCGGGTGGGGAGCGCGCTCGTGCGCGACCGGGCAGCCGCCACCGGCGGCGGCTTCGTTCTTCTCGGACATGTGATTCCTTCCAGGGCGACCGTGGGTGAATCAGGAACTGTGGGCGGTTGAGCAGTCGGGGCAGAGGCCCCAGTAGACGACCTCGGCCTCGTCGATCAGGTAGCCGCGGTCGTCGGAGGCCGTCAGGCAGGGCGCCGCGCCCACGGCGCAGTCGACGTCGGCGATGGCCCCGCACGAACGGCAGACGACGTGGTGGTGGTTGTCCCCGATCCGCGACTCGTAGCGGGCCACGGAACCGGACGGCTGGATGCGCCGCAGCAGGCCCGCCGCCGTCAGCGCGCGCAGCGAGTCGTAGACGGCCTGGTGGGAGACCTTCGGGAGTTCCTCGCGCACGGCGCCGATGACCGACTCGGTGTCGGCGTGCGGGTGCGCGTTGACGGCGCTCAGCACCGCCAGCCGCGGGCGGGTCACGCTCAGGGCGGCCGCACGCAGCATCGCGTGGAAGTCCAAGGAGCTGGCCACGACCCCAGACTGTCCCATTTTCTGGAATCAGTCAAGATATTGAATCAACCATGTTCAGGAAGATCGTTTCTTTACCCGCGACCGGCCGCGCACGGGGTCCTCGCGAGCCTAGATCGGGCGGCCGGGCCGGTCACCTGGCGATGTTCGCCGTCGATCGCCGCGAGTTCCGGCGAGAATTGCCGATTTCCAAGATCGCGGGAGCTGGTTCGGTGCGCGAGCTGGGGTGATCCCGGACGCCGGCACGGGGCCCGCACGGCGCCCGCACCAGGGTCTTGCCGACGCCCCGGCCGCTGGCTACCTTGACCCTAAATAGATAGGAAACCTTCCTGTCTAATACGTGAACGATCTCGGGGTTCGGGGGAATCCGCCAGCCTGCCTGAAGCGATGGAGTGAGCCCTTGCGCCCCCGCTCTGCCCTCGGCGTCCTCGCCGCCCTGCTCCTCGTCCTCGCCCTCGCGCCCGGCGCGCACGCCGCCGGCGCCGCCGCCGCGACCTTCACCAAGCCCTCCGACTGGGGCTCGGGCTGGGAGGGACGCTTCACCCTCACCAACGGCACCGACACCGCGATCAACGGGTGGCGGGTCGAGTTCGACCTGCCGTCCGGGACGTCCGTCGGCTCCTACTGGGACGCGCTGCTGACGAAGAACGGCCAGCGGAACACGTTCCAGAACCGCGAGTACAACGCCGTCCTGCCGCCCGGAGGGTCCGTCACGTTCGGCTTCCTCGGGAACGGTCCCGGGAGCCCGCAGAACTGCACGTTCAACGGGCGGCCCTGCGCGGGCGGGCCGACCGATCCCCCGGGCGGGCTCGGCGCCCCCGGCACGCCCACGGTCACCGGACGGACCGACACCTCGCTGACGCTGGCCTGGCAGCCCGGAAGCGGGACGCCCACCGGGCACCGCGTCTACGAGGGCCCGGACCTGAAGGCGACGGTCACCGGGACCTCCGCCACGGTCGGCGGGCTCGCCAAGTGCTCGACGCACACCTACACGGTCAGGGCCTACGACGACAAGGGCGAGTCGCCGGCCAGCGCGGCCGTCACCGGGACGACCGGCGGGTGCGCGACCGGACCGCTGCCCAAGCACTTCCTGACCGGCTACTGGCACGACTTCGTCAACCCGGCGCAGGAGATCAGGCTCTCGCAGGTCCCGGACCAGTACGACCTGGTCGCCGTGGCCTTCGGCGAGGCGACCGGCCGGTCCGGCGAGGTCTCGTTCCGCCTCGACCCCGAGCTCTCCACGGCCCTCGGCGGCTACACCGACGCGCAGTTCAAGGCCGACATCGCCGGCCTGCACGCCAGGGGCAAGAAGGTCATCCTGTCGGTCGGCGGCGAGAAGGGCGCCATCCGGGTCGCGGACGGCGCGTCCGCGCAGCTCTTCGCCGACTCGGTGTCCGGGCTGATGACGCAGTACGGGTTCGACGGCGTCGACATCGACCTGGAGAACGGCCTCAACCCGACCTTCATGGAGCAGGCGCTGCGGGCGCTGCGCGCCAAGGCCGGCGCCGACCTGATCATCACGATGGCGCCGCAGACGCTCGACATGCAGTCGACCGGCGCGTCGTACTTCCAGCTCGCGCTGAAGATCAAGGACATCCTCACCGTCGTCCACATGCAGTACTACAACTCGGGCGCGATGCTCGGCTGCGACCAGAAGGTGTACGGGCAGGGGACGGTCGACTTCATGACCGCGCTGGCCTGCATCCAGCTGGAGAACGGGCTGCGCCCCGACCAGGTGTCGCTCGGGCTCCCGGCCGGGCCCGGCGCGGCGGGCGGCGGGGTCGTGGCCCCGTCGGCCGTCAACAACGCGCTCGACTGCCTCGCCAAGGGGACCGGCTGCGGCACGTTCAAGCCGTCGCGCACCTACCCCGACATCCGCGGCGCGATGACGTGGTCCGTCAACTGGGACGTCACCAACGGCGGCGGCTTCGCCGGGACCGTCGGCCCGCACCTGGACACCCTGCCGTAGGGAGGCCGCCATGAAGAGGATCTGGGTTGTGGCGGCCATGGTCGCCGGGCTGCTGACCGGGGTCACCGCCCCGGCCCACGCGGACAACATCCTGGCCAACGCCGGGTTCGAGAGCGGTTCGCTCAGCCCCTGGACGTGCGACGGCGGCTCGGTCGTGACGAGCCCTGCGCGGACGGGCGGGCACGCGCTCGCGGGCGGGGTGTCGGCCGGGAGCACCGGCCAGTGCACGCAGACCGTGAGCGTGAAGGCGAACACCGCGTACACGCTGTCGGCCTGGGTGCGCGGCAGCTACGTCTACCTCGGCGTGACGGGCGGGACGTCCGCGTGGACGCCGTCCGCCGCCGACTTCACCAAGCTGTCGCTGACGTTCACGACCGGCGCCGACCAGACGTCCGCGCAGATCTACCTGCACGGCTGGTACGGCAACGGCGCGTACTACGCCGACGACGTCGCCCTCGACGGTCCCGGCGGCGCGCCGCAGCCGGGCGTCCCGGGCGCGCCCGGCGCCCCGAGGACCGGCGCGGTCACCGACGGCTCGATCGCCCTCCAGTGGGGGGCGTCGTCCGGGACGGTCACCGGCTACCGCGTCTACGAGGGCACCGCGGTCAAGGCCACGGTCACCGGGACGGCCGCCACCGTCTCGGGCCTGGCCGCGTGCAGCTCGCACACCTTCACGGTCGCCGCCTACAACGACGTCGGCGAGTCGGTGAGATCAGGGCCCGTCAGCGCGCGGACCAGCGGCTGCACCGACACCGGGCTGCCCAGGCACGCGCTCGTCGGCTACCTGCACGCGAGCTTCGCCAACGGCTCCGGCTACGTGCGGATGGCGGACGTCCCGGACGCGTGGGACATCATCGACCTCGCGTTCGGCGAGCCGACGTCGCCCACCTCCGGCGACATCCGGTTCGCCCGCTGCCCGGCGAGCGAGTGCGCGAACGTGGAGAGCGACGAGGAGTTCGTCGCCGCGATCCGCGCGAAGCAGGCGCAGGGCAAGAAGGTGCTGATCTCGATCGGCGGCCAGAACGGGCAGGTGCAGCTCACGACGGCGGCCGCGCGGGACGCGTTCGTCCGGTCGGTGTCGGCCATCATCGACAGGTACGGGCTGGACGGCCTCGACGTCGACTTCGAGGGCCACTCGCTCTACCTGAACGCGGGCGACACCGACTTCCGCGACCCGACCACCCCGGTCATCGTCAACCTGATCTCGGCGCTGAAGTCGCTGAAGGCGAAGTACGGGGCGAAGTTCGTCCTGACGATGGCGCCCGAGACGTTCTTCGTGCAGGTCGGGCACCAGTTCTACGGCGGCGCGGGCGGCGGCGACAACCGGACGGGCGCGTACCTGCCGGTGATCGACGCGATGCGGGACGACCTGACCGTCCTGCACGTCCAGGACTACAACTCCGGGCCGGTGATGGGCCTGGACGGCCAGTACCACACGATGGGCGGCGCCGACTTCCACATCGCGATGACCGACATGGTGAAGGCCGGGTTCCCGGTCGCGAACACCGGCCGCACGTTCCCCGGGCTGCGCCCCGACCAGATCGCGGTCGGCCTGCCCGCCGCGGTCAGCGCCGGCAACGGGCACACGCCGCCCGCCCAGGTGCAGCAGGCCGTGAACTGCCTGGTCAAGGGGCAGAACTGCGGGTCCTACACGCTCCGCGGCGGGACGTCCCCCGATCTGCGCGGCCTGATGACGTGGTCGATCAACTGGGACCGCTACTACGGCTGGGAGTTCATGAACAGCCACGAGCCCTTCCTGAACGGCCTGCCCTGAGCCGCCCTCCCCGACCGGCCTTCCGGACCGGCCTCCCCCTGACCCGCCCCCCGCCTCCTTCACCGGACCCCACCCCCACCGGAAGGAAACCCATGCGATCGACCCGCAGGAAGGCCGCCGTGGCGGCGGCCGCGGTGCCGGCCGCGTCCGCGCTGGCCGTGCTCGGCACGGCGACGGCCGCGAGCGCGCACGGCACGATGTCCGATCCGCCCAGCCGCGTGTACGTGTGCAACCAGGAGGGCCCCGAGAGCCCCAAGTCGGAGGCGTGCAAGGCGGCCGTCGCGGCCAGCGGCGCGCAGGCCTTCTACGACTGGAACGAGGTGTCGCTGCTGGACGCGGGCGGGCGGCACCGGGAGATCATCCCGGACGGGCAGCTGTGCAGCGCCGGACGGGCCAAGTACCGGGGCCTGGACCTCCGGCGCGCGGACTGGCCCGCCAAGCCGATGAGGGCGGGCCAGCAGACGATCACCTACCGCGCGTCCGCGCCGCACGGGGACAGCAACTTCGAGTTCTACCTCACCCGCGAAGGCTGGGACCCGACACAGCCGCTGCGCTGGGGCGACCTCGTCCCGCTGGCGAGCTTCACGCACCAGAACCCGTCCGAGTACACCAACTGGACGCTGAACATCCCGCCGCGGACGGGCCGCCACATCCTGTACTCGATCTGGCAGCGGGTGCTGGGAAGCCAGGAGGCGTTCTACACCTGCTCCGACGTCGACTTCGGCGGGACGAACAACCCGACCCCGACCCCGACTCCCACTCCGACCCCCACGCCCACCGAGACGCCGACGCCCACGCCGACTCCCACGCCGACCGGGACGCCGGGCGGGACGTGGAAGGCGGGGACGGCCTACGCCGCGGGCGACCGGGTGACCTACGGCGGCGCGACCTACGCGTGCCGCCAGGCGCACACGGCGATCGCCGGCTGGGAGCCCCCGACCACGGCCGCGCTCTGGCAGCCGGTCTGACGAGCCCGCGACGATGAGGCGCGGCCTGACGACGTCCGGCTCGCTGGCGCTTGTCGCCGCGTGCGTCGTCCTGCTCGCGGTCCAGTGCGGGGCCGGCGGCGGTCCGCCGTCGCCGGTCCCCGTGCAGGCGCGCGGCGGGACCGGATTCAACTCCACCGACGTCATGTTCCTGCAGATGATGGTCCCGCATCAGGGCCAGGGCGTGAAGCTGGCCCGGACGGCCCGCGGGCGTGCCGTCCGCCCCGAGGTCGCGACCCTTGCCGCGGCGATCGAGACGACGCAGCTCGCCGAGATCAGTGACATGGCGGGACGCCTGAGGGCCTGGCACCGGCCGCCGACGGCGGACCCGCACTCCCACGAGCACGACCTGCACGGCGGAATGCCCGAGACCACCGACGCCGAGCTGGAGGCGCTGGCGAGGACGCCGCCGGACCGGTTCGAGCGCGCCTTCCTCGACCTGCTGATCGCCCACCAGGACGACGCCGTCCAGCTGGCGCGGCTGGAGACCGGCAGGGGCGAGGACGCCTGGACGAGGCGGCTCGCGCGGCGCGTCGACAGCTCACGCTCGGCCGAGATCGACCGGATGCTGGCGCTCCTCGGTTCCCCGACCCCGAAGAACCACCCCCAGAAGTAGGTGTTCGCGCATGCGCAGATTAATCGGAATCCTTGTCGCCTTCGTGGTCGTGGCGGCGCTGGCCGCCGCGCCCGCGCAGGCGGCCGACCGGCTGACGGCGACGTTCAGCCTGTCCGGCACGACGGGCAAGTACGTGGTCGGCAACCCCGGGACGGCCGACGTCAGCGGCTGGAAGCTCGTCTTCGAACTGCCCGCCGGGGTGACGGCGAGCAACCCGCAGAACGCCGCGCTGTCGCAGAACGGCACGAAGGTGACGCTGACCCCGGCGTTCTACATCAACACCGTCAAGGCGGGCGGGACCACCGAGCCCTACAGCCCGACGTTCACGCTCAGCTCCGCCGCCCAGCCGACGAGCTGCACGCTGAACGGCGCGAACTGCGACGGGACGGGTGAACCGCCGCCCGCGCCGGCCGGGATCACCGCCGAGTACACGGTCAGCGGGACCCAGGCCAAGTTCGTCGTCGCGAACCACACCAGCGCGTCGATCAGCAACTGGTCGGTCGTGTTCGACCTGCCGGCGGGCGTGACCGCGAGCGGCGCCGACAACGGGACGGTCAGCCAGAGCGGCACCACGGTCACCCTCAGCCCCGTCTACTACAACTCCACGATCGGGGCCGGGCGGACGACCGAGCCCTACAGCCCGACGTTCACCGTCAGCAGGTCCGGCGCCGAGCCGACGAGCTGCCGCGTCAACGACGTCAACTGCGACGGCGCCGCCGACGTGCCGCCGGGCGCGCCCGGCGGCCTGAAGTCCACGGTCAGGACGACCAGGACCGTGTCGCTGGCCTGGGACGCGGCGAAGGCGGGCAGCCTGCCGGTCACCGCGTACGAGGTCTACAACGGGTCGGCTCTCGCGACCACCGTCCCCGAGACGAACGCCACGGTCACCGGCCTCACCCCGAACACCGAGTACACGTTCACGGTGAAGGCCCGCGACCGGAAGGGGAACCTGTCCCCCGCCAGCGCGCCCGTCACCGTCAGGACCAACGACCCAGCCGCGGACACGCAGGCGCCGTCCGTCCCGACCGGGCTGCAGAGCACCGGCAAGGACTCCGCCAGCGTGAAGCTCGCGTGGACGGCCTCGACCGACAACACCGGCGTCGCGAACTACGACGTGCTGGTGGACGGGAAGGTCGCCACGACCGTGGCCGGCACCAGCGCCACGGTCGCGGGGCTCTCGCCGTCCACCGAGTACGCGTTCGCCGTCCGGGCGCGCGACCTGTACGACAACGTGTCGGCGGCGAGCGCGGCAGTGAAGGTGAAGACCGACGACGTGGTCAGCGGCGGCTACGCGCGCGTCGGCTACTTCGTCCAGTGGGGCATCTACGGCCGCCAGTACTTCGTGAAGAACCTGGACACCACCGGCAACGCGGCCCGCCTCACCCACATCAACTACGCGTTCGCGAACGTCGACCCGGTCAACATGACGTGCCTCCAGGGCGTCACGAAGGGCACCACGGCCGACCCGCAGGACCCGAGCCAGGGCGACGGAGCGGGCGACGCCGAGGCCGACTACGGGCGCCCGTTCAGCGCCGCCCAGTCGGTGGACGGCGTCGCCGACACGGGCTGGGAGAAGCTGCGCGGCAACTACAACCAGCTGAAGAAGCTCAAGGCCAAGTACCCGAAGCTGAAGGTGCTGATCTCGATCGGCGGCTGGACGTACTCCAAGTACTTCTCCGACGTCGCCAGGACCGACGCGTCCCGCAGGAAGTTCGCCGCGTCCTGCATCGACACCTACATCAAGGGCAACCTGCCCGACTACAACGGCGCGGGCGGTCCGGGCACGGCCGCCGGGATCTTCGACGGCATCGACCTCGACTGGGAGTGGCCGGGCGCCGAGGGCCACGCGGGCAACCACGTCAGCCCGGACGACAAGCACAACAACACGCTGCTCATCGCCGAGTTCCGCCGCCAGCTCGACGAGCTGACGAAGTCGACCGGCAAGCGCTACCTGCTGTCGGCGTTCACCCCCGCCGACCCCGCGAAGATCGACGCGGGCTGGGAGCTGGCGGAGGTCGCCAAGTCCATGGACATCTTCAACGTCCAGGGCTACGACTTCCACGGCGCGGGCAGCGACAACTCCTGGGAGCCCAACCGGACGGGCCACCAGGGCAACCTCTACGCCGATACCGACGACCCGTACCCGTTCCACTTCAGCGTCGAGAACGCGGTCAAGCCGTACCTGGACGCCGGGGTGAACCCGCGCAAGCTCACGCTCGGCCTCGCCTACTACGGCCGCGGCTGGCAGAACGTGACCGACGGCGGCAAGAGCGGCGAATGGCAGGCCGCCAAGGGCGCGGCGCCCGGGCAGTTCCAGGAGGAGGCCGGGACGCGCGGCTACAGCAACCTGATCGCCAGCGTGCCCAACTGCCGGGTCGTCCACGACGAGCAGGCGGTGGCAACGTCCTGCTACACCGGCGACAACGGCCAGTGGTGGACCTTCGACGACGCCTGGTCGATCCAGAAGAAGACCGCCTGGCTGCGGAGCAAGAACCTGCTCGGCGCCATGATCTGGGAGATGTCCGGCGACCCGGGCGTCCTGACCAAGGCCCTCGACGACGGCCTGAAATGAGCGGGCCCGAGATGACGGCCTGAGATGACGGCCTGAGCCCGTCCCGTCCCCGATCCCAGGGCCGGCGTCGCTGCCCGCTCGCGGCGCCGGCCCTGTTCCATGCCCGGACGCCGTCCCCGGGGCCTCCCTCTCCGGTCCGGAAGCCGGCGGTCCCGCGTGCGTCTGGCGCGTAGACGGGGATCACGCGGGGCCGCCGGTGTCTCCGGGGCGCACTCCGGATCCTAGACGCTTATTGGCGCTGCGACAATAAGCTCTCACCAGCGGTCGAGGTGGAGGATCTCCTCCAGCGGGACCCGCGGGGCCGGGCGGAAGGTGTCGCCGGTGTAGTAGGCGGTCGGGATGAGCGCGCCCTGGCGGACGTCCTCGGGAAGGCCGAGCAGTTCGGCGACCTCCCGCTCGTAGACCAGGTGCAGGGACGTCCAGGCGGTGCCGAGTCCGCGGGCGCGCGCCGCGAGGGCGTAGTTCCAGACGGCGGGCAGCAGCGAGCCCCACAGGCCCGCCTGGTTGCCCTCCGGCAGCCGTCCGCCGGGCACGCGCAGGCACGGGATCAGCAGGACCGGCACGTCGCCCATGCGGTCGGCCAGGTGGGCGGCGCTCTCCCCGACGCGGCGCTGCACCTCGGCCCGCTCCGGGTCCCCCTCGTACTGCGCGCCGCCGGCGCCGCCGGCCTGCGCGTAGGCGGCGAACGCCCGCCGATAGTGCTCG
This sequence comes from Actinomadura sp. NPDC000929, assembly GCF_040492065.1. Classification (NCBI taxonomy): domain Bacteria; kingdom Bacillati; phylum Actinomycetota; class Actinomycetes; order Streptosporangiales; family Thermomonosporaceae; genus Actinomadura; species Actinomadura sp. NPDC000929. Next base: position 50,752 of record NZ_JBEUPA010000042.1, read on the forward strand.
CCGATCGCCGCGCGGGTCCCGGGATCGGTGACGACGATCCACTGCCAGCCCTGCCGGTTGCTGCCGCTCGGCGCCTGCACGGCGATCTCCAGGCACTCGCGGACCAGCTCCATGGGGACGGGGCGGTCGAGGTCGAGGCGCTTGCGCACGGTGCGCGTCGTGGTGAGCAGCTCGTCCGGGCTCAGCGGCAGCGTGGTCTTACCCTGGTCGGTCGTCATGCCACCATCGTCCCCCGGCGGCCCCGGGTTACCCGGGAGGGCCGCCGTCAGCCGGTGTCGACGACCGGGTTGAGGAAGACGTCCTTCGCCTCCCGCGGGGTGAGGTCCGTGCGGCCGGTGAGGTCGTTGCGCGCGTCGGTGAACCGGAACCGGTAGCCGCCGGGCGGCAGGTGCCCGATCTCCCACCAGTTGCCGTCGAGGTCCTTGATGTAGAAGGAGTAGACGCCGTGCTGGCGGACGGGCTTGTTGAGCTCCCTGACCCCGTACTCCTCGCCGGTCTCCGCTATCGCGCGGTAGGCCTCGTCCACCTCCTCGTCGCTGCCCACGTCGATCCCGTTGTGGTAGAGCAGCGGCATGTCGGGGCGGTCCGGCCTGGACTCCACGCACACGTAGGTGTGGTCGCCGCCGAGCCGGACGTAGAGGACCGCCGTCATCGGCTGGACGACCTCCAGGCCGAGCACCTCCTCGTAGAAGCGCCGCGTCGCCGCCACATCAGTGATCTTCAGCGTGCCGTGCGAAAGGAAACGCGGCTTGATCGCGGGTTCCCTGGTCGAGCGATGCGTGATTCCCGGCACTTCTCCTCCGATCCGCCGCATTCGGCGCGGCGAGCGAGAAACCTTTCTCGTCCATTTCACGGCAGATATTCGATTAAGGGAAGGCCTGAGCTGGATGGTGGAGATGAGACGAGAGCTACTAGTCTGTCGGAATGCTTCCCGCTTTGGGTGTTTCCCCCATATCGTCCAGGCTTGGGTGGCTCGATGCGCTGCGGGGGGCCGCGGCCCTGGCGGTGGCGCTGCACCACGCGAGCTACGTGTACCTGCCCGAGCTGCGGGTGCGCCTCGCCGACTGGTTCGACCCCGGCCTGTTCGGCGTCCTGGTGTTCTTCCTGGTCAGCGGGTACATCGTGCCCGCCTCGCTGGAGCGGCGCGGCAGCGTGCGCGGGTTCTGGGTCGGCCGGTTCTTCCGCATCTACCCGCTGCTGGCGGTGACGTGCCTCCTCGCCGTCCTGCCTTTCCTGCTGGGCGTGCTCGGGCTCCGGGCGGGGCTTGAGCAGTACTCCCCCGCGACCGCCGTCCTCGCGCACATGACGATGCTGCAGGACGTCCTCAACGTCCCGAACGCGATGAACGTGCTGTGGACGCTCTCCTACGAGATGGCCTTCTACCTGCTGGTCGTCGCCCTGTTCATCGTCGGCGGGCACCGCCGCTCGGCCCCGGCCGCCGTGGTCCTCACCGTGGTCGCGCTGGCGGCGGTCGCGCTGACCGCCTGCGGCCTGCTGACCGGCGCGTACGCCCCCGCCGCCCTGCTGTCGCGCACCGCGGGGACGGGCCCGGTGGTCGCGGTGACGGTGGCCGCCCTGGCGGTGGCGATCCCGGCGGCGTCGTCCCGGCGTCCCGCGCCGCGCCTCGCGGGCGGACTGCTCGGCGGGCTGCTCGCCCTCGCGCTGGTCGCGGTCAACGGCCGCCTCGGCGCGTGGGAGGGCCTGCTCATGCTGGCGGCCATGTTCACGGGCACCGCCGTGCACCGCGCCGAGCACGGCCAGATCTCCCGGCGCGCGGCCGGAGCGACGGGCGCGGCGGTCCTGACGGGCGCGCTCGCCGCCGGGACGTGGAACGCCGCCCCCTACGGCCGCAACGCCCAGCTCGTGTGGTGCGGCGCTGTCCTGGCGGCGTCCGCGACGTTCGCGGCGGGCTGGCGGCTGCGGAACCGGAGCTTCCCCGCCTGGGCGACCGGTCTCGGCACCATCAGCTTCTCGCTGTACCTGCTGCATCCGCTGCTGCTCATGGTGGCCGCGCAATTCCTCGGCGCTTCCGGACGCGAGGACGCGGCCGGCCTCGCACTGTTCCTTCTCGTCCTGGTGGCGGCGAGCTGGGCCTCGCAGCGCTGGATCGAGGCGCCCGCGCAAAGGCTGGGACGGCGCCTGGCCCGCTCGCGCACTCCGGACGCGCGGCGGGAACAGCACGCCCTCGCCTCCTGATCGGCTCACTTAATAGCGTGCAGTGATTTATGGCGCTCTGTCACCATGGCGCGGTGAACATCTGGCTTGAGGCATTGGTCGTCCGGAACACGCATCGCATTCCCGCGCCGTCCGGTCCGTCCGGAGAAGGGGCGACGGTGGCGCGGCAGTTCGACGCCGCCCTGATGTCGGTCGGCTTCAAGCTCTCCGCGGACGTCCTGCGCGCGCTGTCGGGGCTGTCGGAGCAGACCGTCCGGAGCGTCGCGGTGCGCACGCTCGCCACCGTCCGCGAGATGGCGGGCGACCACGTCCGGCACAACTCCTACTTCCGCGACTTCCCCCGCAACGTGCCCGACACCCTGGACTTCTGGCTCGGGCTCCTCCACGAGACGCTTCAGGACGCCGCGCTCGCCCCGGCGGCGCGCGGCGCCCTGCGAGACGGCGTTCTCGACCTGCTCACCCTCAAGGGCTACGGCCGCTACCAGCACACCTACGAGGAGATGCTGGCGGCGCAGGACGAGCTGGTCACCGCCGCGGGCGACCGGGTGACCGTCCTGCACCTCGGGCGGGCCCTCGCCGAGGAGGCCGCGGAGCTGTACCTGCGGCTCGCCGAGAGCACCACGCCGCTGGGCGAGGAGGACCTGGAGACCCTGGAGAAGCTGGCCGCGCACCACGCCTCCGGCCCCCATCCCGAGCGGATCCCCGTCCGGGAGAACCGCGCCGTGATCAACCGGGTCCGCCTGGCGCTGGGCGCCGGCCTGCTCGTCGACACGGTCACCGACGTGCTGCGCCTGGCGTGCGCGCTGTCGGACGGCGACGTGACCCTCCAGGAGCCCACGCGGTTCGTCTCGATGCCGCGCCCCACGCGCCGGGCGCTGCTCGCCGCGCTCGACGGCGTCGTCCGCGACGACCCCGGCAAGCTCGGCGACCGAAGTTCTGGAACTGCTCCGCCTTCAGAGTGGCGTCGATCAGCGGGATCGCCTCCTTCTCCTCGTGCGCGAGGTGCGCGGTGAGGGCGGTGGC
>NZ_JBEUPA010000043.1:0-51531 GCF_040492065.1 Actinomadura sp. NPDC000929
CCGGGTCCGGCTCGACCCGAGAGGGCGCTGGTACGAGCGCGTCCACCAGGACGCCGACCACGAGATCTGGCTGATCAGCTAGCGGCGGGAGCGGGCACGGCCCGCTCCCGCCGCAGCGCGTCGAGCGCGAGCACGAGGGAAACGATGCTCAGGCCCATGATCAGCAGTGTCAGCGGCACCGCCAGGTACCACCCGTGTCCCACGGAGGTCTCGGTGTGGTCCTTCACCATCTGGTGCAGCGCTGGAGGCAGGTTTCCCGGTTCCGGGACCGCCGGCTTCCTGATCTTGGGCAGGACGGCCGCGGTGGCCAGCATGAGCAGGCCGACCAGCGCCGGCGCCGCCGCCGTCGCCGCGAGCCGGCCCCTGGACCGGACGCCGCCGAGCACGCCCAGCACGGCGGCCGCCGCCGCGCACAGCAGCGTCACCCGTCCCCAGACCAGATCGATTCCGGCGGAGGTGGCCGTCATGTCGCGGGGGAGTTGCGCGATGGAGACGGTCACCGTCTGCCAGGGCAGCAGCACCGCGATCATCAACAGTGCCGCCGCGCCTGCGATGACGAACCCCGGCCAGCGGCCGTGGCGTCCGCGCGGGCGCGTCACGCGCGTCACCGGTTCGGGCGCCGGCGGCTGCCAGGGGGCCTGGCCCGGTGGCGGTGGTGCGGCGCCGCCCGCGGGTCCGGGAACCGGCGCGGGAGCGGGCCCGGCCGGTCGGGACGCGAGCGAGTTCAGCATCCGCTGCGCCTGGTCGAGCGGCATGCGTTCGGCCGCGCTCTTGCGCATCAGGCCCCGCAGAACAGGTGCGAGGGGACCGGCGTGGGGAGCGGGGGCGGGCTCCTCGGTCGCGACGGCGACGAGAACGGCCCCGGGACTGGTGCCCGCGAAAGGCGGACGGCCTTCCACCGCGGTGTGCAAGGTCGCCCCCAGCGACCACAGGTCCGACTCCGCCCCGGCGGGCAGGCCGCGGACCTGCTCGGGGGACATGTACGCGGGGGTCCCGAGGAGTGCGCCCGAACGCGTCAGGGTCGCGTCGCCCTCGACGGCGGCGATGCCGAAGTCGGTCAGGACGACCCGGTCACCTTCCAGCAGCACGTTGGCGGGCTTGATGTCGCGATGGACGATGCCCGCCTGGTGGGCCGCGCGCAACGCATCCAGAACCCTCGCGCCGAGCGCGGCGGCGCGGTCCGGCGGAAGGGGACCGTGCTCGGCGAGCACATCGGCCAAGGACGGACCGGGAACCAGCTCCATGATGATCCAGGGTTGCCCGTCATCGGTCGTGACGAGGTCGTGGACGGTGACGATGCCCGGGTGCCGGAGCCGGGCCGCCGCCCGCGCCTCCCGGTCGACCCGCGCCGTCCACGCGTCGCGCTCCTCGGCGTCCAGACCCTCGGGCAGCCGCAGTTCCTTGACCGCGACCTGGCGGCCGAGCCGCTCGTCATGCGCGCGCCAGACGGTGCCCATACCGCCGCGTCCCAGTGGATCCATGAGCCGGTACCGGCCCAGCAACCTTCGCCCGAGGTCCTCAGCCACGTCAGGACCGTAGCCCAAAAGCCGCACGGCCCGTCTAAAAAACACTAACGTTCACTTGAACTTCGGGAAGCGGCAGCGCTTGGACGTCCGCGAACTCCCTCCAGGTGTACTCGAAGTCTCGGCCGATTCCTTTCGGCGGGGCGCGAGGTCTACATGGTGGGAGGCGCGGCCCGCGCGGCGGGCCGGTCGGTCTCTCCCATGCACACCGAGAAGGAAAGGCCGATCGCCGATGAGCGTTCCCGCGACCATGCGTGCGCTGCAGCAGACCACCTTCAACGGCCCGCGGGACATGCGTCTGATCACCGACGCGCCGGTGCCGAGCCCCGGCCAGGGCGAGGTCCTGGTCCGCGTCACCGCCGCCGGGGTCAACTTCGCCGACGTCTCGAAGGCGCGCGGAACGTTCGGAGACGGCCCGCGGCCCCCGTACGTGGCGGGTTTCGAGGCCGCCGGGGAGGTCGTCGCGGTCGGCGAGGCGACGGCCGGCCCGCGGCCGGGGGCCCGCGTCGTCGGCGTCGGGGACGGCGCGTTCGCCGAGTACATGGTCCTGCCCGCGGCCGGGGCGGTGCCGGTCCCCCCGGGCTGGACGGAGCAGCAGGCGCTGGGGATGGTCGTGAACTGGCCCACCGCGCTGGCCGCGCTCAGGCCTCTGGGCGGTGTCGCCGCCGGGCAGGCCGTGCTGATCCACGCCGCGGCGGGCGGGACCGGCCAGGCCGCGGTGAGGATGGCCAAGCACTACGGCGCGACGGTCATCGCCACCGCCTCGCCGGGCAAGCACGAGACGGTGCGGGCCCTCGGAGCCGACCACGTCCTGGACTCCCTCGGCGGCGACCTCGCCGCCGAGGTGAGGGAGCTGACCGGCGGCGCCGGCGCCGATGTGGTCCTGGAGTCGGCTGGCGGCGCCACCTTCGCCGCCAGCCTCGCCGCGGCCAGGCGGGTCACGGGCCGGGTCATCGTCTTCGGGATGGCGGGCGGCGAGGCCTCGATCACGAACTGGGAGCTGGTGTACGAGCACCAGGTTCAGATCATCGGGCTCAACATCGGCGCGCTGATCCAGGCCGCTCCGCAGATCTTCGGCGAGGTGATGGACGAGTTGTCCGCGCTGGTCGCGGCCGGTGTGCTCCCCCCCGGTCTCCCCACCGCGTACGACCTGGCCGACGGCCCGAAAGCGCTGGCGGAACTGGAGGCCAGGGCCACCGTCGGAAAGCTGGCTCTGCTGCCGTGAAGAACCCTTCAGACCGAGCCGGTGACGCCGCATCTGATCGCGGGGCCCGGCGGCGGCGGCACGTGGACCGGGCCGAGAGCGCTTCGTGACTAGGCTCGTGGCGTGACATCGGATCCGCGGGCGACACCGAGTCGAGAGCGGTTCACCGCCGAGACCGAGCGGTTCCGCCGGGAGCTGCTGGCGCACTGCTACCGCATGGTCGGGTCGGCGCACGATGCCGAAGACCTGGTGCAGGAGAGCTATCTGCGGGCGTGGCGGTCCTACGCGGGGTTCGAGGGCCGGGCGTCGGTCCGGTCCTGGCTCTACAAGATCGCCACCAACGTCTGCCTGACGGCGATGAAGCCGCGCCCGATCCGGGTGCTGCCCTCGGGTCTGGGCGGCCCGCAGGACCGGCCCGACCGCCCGCCGAGCCCCGCCGCGCCGGGCGAGGTCGCGTGGCTGGAACCGCTGCCGGACGCGTGGATCGCCCCGCCCGCCGACGATCCGGCGGCGGTGGCGGTCGAACGCGAGTCGCTGCGGCTCGCGCTCATCGCCAGCCTGCAGCACCTGCCCGCCCGGCAGCGCGCGATCCTCATCCTGCGCGAGGTGCTGGCGTTCTCGGCGGCCGAGACCGCAGAGATCCTCGACACCACCACGGCGGCGGTCAAGAGCGGTCTGCAGCGCGCCCGTGCCCGGTTGGACGAGCTGGAGCCGAAGCCCGAGGAACTGCTCGAACCGACCGACCAACGGGCGCGCGCGCTTCTCGACGGCTACATCGCGGCCTTCGAACGCTCCGACGCCGCCCTGCTGGAGCAGGTGCTACGCGCGGACGCCACGCTGGAGGCGACGCCGTTCCGCGAGTGGCAGGCGGGCCGGGCGATGTGCGTCCACATGCTCGACGCGTACGTGCTGGGCACACCGGGCGACTGGCGGATGATCGCCACGGCCGCCAACGGGCAGCCCGCCGCCGTCGTGTACCACCGGGACGGGGACGGCGCGCTCCGCGCCGACGGCGTCGTGGTGCTGGCCCCGGCCGCCACCGGCGTCACCCGCGTGGTCAAGTTCCATGACCCCGCGCTGGCCGCGGCGTTCGGCTTCCCGGACGTGCTCGCGGACCGCCCCGCCGGCTGGCCGACCTCCCACCTCTCGTAGGAACGGCCGAGGTCGAGGCCACGGCCGTCCGACCTGGACGGTGACACAGCAGGGGCCTATGAGGAACCGATCGCGGCCGTTCGGCGGAACTGACGGGGTGACAGGCCATAGGCGGCGCGGAAGGCCTGGCTGAAGTGGGCCGGACTGGTGAAACCCCACCGAGCCGCGATGGCGCCGATCGGCGTGGCGGCGAGGAGCGGGTCGCTCAGATCGCGGCGGCACTGCTCCAGGCGGCGCTCGCGGATCCAGCCCGCGACGGTGTGTTCTTCGGCCCGGAACAACTGGTGCAGGTAGCTCAACGAGATGTGGTGGGCGGCGGCGATCGCCCCCGGGGTCAGGTGCACGTCGCTCAGGTTCGCCCGGATGAAGGCATGGATCTGGGCGAGCAGCGCGCGCCGTCGGCTGCCCAGCGGTACGTCGCTGTCGGCGTCCAGCGCGCTGGCCAGCGCGGCGGCCAGGACGTCCAGAGTCAGGGCGGACACTCGCAGGGCCTCGGCCGCACTGAACTGCTCAAGGCGCCGAGCCAGCTCCAGCAGGTACTGCGAAGCCAGCGCGCCGACACCCTGATCGCCCCGGATCCGGACCCCGCTGAGCTCCCGCAGGCCCCGCTCGGGCAGGGGCAGCACCGACCGCGGAAACTGCAACGAGAGCAGTTGGCCGCCCGCAGGGTCCGCCGATCCGAACCTGGTCAGGTAGGGACGCGAGCTGTCACGGAGCATCAGATCCCCGGCACGCAGTTCCGCATCCCGATCGGCTTGTTCCCCTGTGGCGTGACCACGCACGACGCAGGTCACGAAAAAGGTCTCCGGGTCGGACTGGCGGATGAGCCTGTGCGTGCGCTGGATCGTCAGCGACTTCGCACTCAACAGGGTCGCCTGCACGGAGCCGAGCCCGCCCAGAGCGACATGGGCCTGAAACGTGCCTTCCAGATGCGGCTCGCTGCGGGCATCAAGCGGCATCCACATCTTCGAACTCATCTCGCGCCAGAAAGCGAAGTCCATGAGTCACCAAAACTGTTGACGCTGCGGGGTCCGACCAGCAGCATCACCCGGGCGCCCTCGCCGACGCAACCGCCGGCGCGACGAAGCCCGAGGCGCCGGCACGCGTGAGAGGGCCCCGGACGTGCTGGGGCGTGTCGTCCGGCCGGTCTTGCGGCCAGACCCGCGTAAGGTGAGGAGCAGGGTGTGGCCACACCCTTTCAGCGAGAGGCATCGGCCCATGAGGCTCGAACTCACCAACTACGAGGCCCTGCATGGCTGGGGCGTCGTCAACAGCAGCGCCGGGTGGCATGCTCAGCGCAACCGCAAGCCGCCTGCGGCCGAGCAGGCGGTCGGAGACATCCTCTTCACGGCTTACGACTGCCGGACCAGCACCACGACCACGGTCGAGCTCAGCGATGACGAGCGTGCGAGCCTCGCCGAGCTGGTCAGCGAACACATCGCAGCGTGGGTGAAGCGCGGCCGGGAGAACGCCGCGACGCAGCACCTGCGCTCGCTGGTCGTGAAGCTCGGCGGCTGACATGCCTACACCGGGCAACCCGCAACGCAGGTTCCGCCTCGCCGACGACGTCCTGTGGGACGAGTACGGCGAGGCGTGCCGTGAGGTCAACGGCAGCGCGGACCGCAGTGACGACATCCGCAAACATGTCGTGGCCGTCGTCGCCGAATGGAAGAAGCGGCGCCAGACGAGCTGAAGGCGCCGACCCCGCCTGGCGTGGCTCACCATCCCCCTGGCCGACCCATCTTCCTGCAAGGCCTGTCCGGTCAACTCCGAGCGTTCTTCTTTGAAGAAATCATTGGCTCAAGCTTTTTGGCCCGGCATCCCCGCGGCCTGCCGAGTAATATGAAAACAATGAATTAGGGCGCTGTGTTTAATGGCGGTCTGCGGCAGGTACGGCCCTGTGGGCGAGAGGAGACCTCTCCCGAGAACGGAGCGATGCCTTGCAGCAAGCCGGACGGATCTCGCCACAGGTCATGGAGTCGCTCTCGACGCCCGAGCGGGTGGAGACGGGTCTGGGGACTCTGGAGTTCCCGCTGGGCAGGCCCACCGCCGAGACCGCCGAGCGCGTCTACGACCATCTGGACCATCTGCACGCCGTCCGGGCCTTCCTCGACGCGTACTCCGGGGTCAATGTGTGGGCGGCGCGCAGGGGCTTCCTCGATGCCGGCGTCATGGACCACGACGTCCTGCTCTTCTCGGAGTTCATGGATCCCGAGACGCTCGTGCTCACGGGGAACGCGGACACCGTCTACTTCGTGACGTTCCTCGACCTGACCGAGGGGCCGCTGGTCGTGGAGATGCCGGCCCTCTCCCTCTGTTTCGTCAACGACATGTGGTTCCGCTGGGTCGCGGATCCGGGAATGGCGGGGCCGGATCGCGGGGCCGGCGGCAAGTACCTCTTCGTGCCGCCCGGATATGAGGGTCCTCTTCCGGAGGGCGGCTTCTTCCCCCAGCCGACCCGCACCACGCGGCTCCTCCTGGGCGGGCGAGCGTTCCTGGAGAACGACGACCCGAGGCCCGCGGTCGAGCGCATCAAGGAGGGGTTGCGCATCCACCGCTACGCCCCCGGGTTCTTCGGGACGAGCATCGGGGAGATCGTCATGGGGGGCGCGGCCCCGCCGTCGCCGTGGACCGCTCAGACGTGGACCGCCGCGCTCCGCAGGCCCGACCCGCCGCGCTTCGTCGAGGGCACCGGGTTCGCCGTGAACACGGTCCCGCCCGCGGACTCGACGTACTTCGACCTCGCGAGCGAGCTCGTGCACGATCAGCCGGTCGAGGCGCTCGATCCCGAGATCGCCGGTGCGTTGGCCGCGATCGGGATCGCCAAGGGACGGCCCTTCCAGCCGGATCCGCGGATGCGGAAGATCCTCGCCGAGGCGGCCGCGGTGGGGAACGCGACGGCCCGCACCCTCGCCTGCCGCCTGCGTCCGGACGAGGGGGCGCACTTCTACGGTGCGTCCTCCCAGTGGATCAACGGTCTGCTCCCGGCCGGGTACGACTTCATGACCCCGCCCCCGGACATCACCGACCGGGGCGTCGAGCTCCGTGCGAGCGACGGCGCCCGCAAGCTCAACCTGCGGAACTGGTGGTGGTACCTGGGCGTGGGCATCAGCCCGGCGTTCACCGCGCCCCTGCCCGGCATCGGCTCGCAGTACCTGTTCGCGTGCGCGGATCAGGAGGACCGGGCCCTTGACGGGGGCAGGCACTACCGTCTGGTGCTTCCGCCGGACATTCCCGCCGCCCGTTTCTGGTCGTGCACCGTCTACGACAACCAGACCCGCTCGATGCTCTCCACGCCGCAGCGCTTCCCCCGGGCGGGCAGCCAGGACTATCCGACCCCTGCGGCGGTCGCCGACGCGGATGGCACGACCACGGTCCACTTCGGGCCCGACCGGCCCGACGGTGTGCCTGAGGGCAACTGGATCCAGACCGTGCCGGGCAAGGGATGGTTCGTGGTCCTGCGCTTCTACAGCCCGCTGCCGCCGTTCTTCGACAAGACCTGGCGGCCGGGCGAGGTCGAGGCGGTGGGCTGACGCGATGCCTCACCTGAGCGACGCGCCCAGCCCGGGCGTATCAGCCGAGACCCTCGCGTCGATCGGCATCCCGGACCGGCTGGACTCGGTCTTCGGTCCGATGGGCTTCTTCGACGGCCTGCCCCTGCCCGACACGGTCGCCCGGAGCTATGACGCGCTCGACCTGCTGCGCGGGATCGACGTCTTCCTCAACTGCCTGCCCGGTGCGGCGATGGTGGCGATGCGGCGCGGGCTGCGGAGCCTCGGCGTCGACTCCCGCACGATCGGGTACACGGCCCCGCGCTGCGGCTCGGCGCCGTTGATCCTCACGGCGAACACCGAGACCACGTACGGGATGGCCTTCCTGGCGCTCGACCAGGACGGCCCGACGGTGATCGAGGCGCCGGAGGGCTCGCTGAGCGTCGTCGACGATCTCTGGCAGCGCTACGTCGCCGACATGGGGATCGCCGGACCCGACGCGGGCAAGGGAGGCAGGTACCTCTTCCTGCCCCCCGGCTACGACGGCGACGTCCCGGACGGCTACTTCGTCTCGCGGTCGCCGACCTTCTCCTGCTGGGCGGCGCTCCGCGTGCTGGGGGGCGTCGAGAGCCTGCTCAAGACGCGGATGTACCCGCTCTCGGCCGCGGCCGACCCGCCCGAGCAGCGCTTCGTCGACTTCGCCGACTCCGTCTTCACCACGGTCCCCGCCAACGACTTCTCGTTCTTCGAGGAGGTCGACGAGATCGTTCAGGAGGAGCCGCCCGAGGCGCTCGACCCCGAGCGCGCGGGACAGCTCGCCTCGATCGGCATCGTGCCCGGCCGGCCCTTCCGGCCGGACGACCGCATGCGCTCGATCCTCGGCACCGCCGCGCGAGTCGGGTCGGGCCTCGTGCGGACGCTGACCTTCAAACCGCGCGACCCGGGCTTCTTCTACTACTCGGGCAGCTCGTGGAAGAACATGTTCCCGTCCGGAAGCCACGAGTTCCTCTCACCGCAGGGTGCACGGCTCCTGGACGCTCGCGCCGTCTTCCACCACGGGGCGCTCGTGATCACCCCGGCGATGGCGAGGGCGACGGTCGGGGCCGGATCGCAGTACGCCTACACGGCGGAGGACTCCACCGGCGCCTGGCTCGACGGCGAGAAGAGCTACACGCTCACCCTTCCCAAGGACATCCCGGCGAAGGACTTCTGGGCCGTGGACGTCTACGACCCCCAGACTCGGTCGCTGCTGCGCACCGGCGACCCCTACCCGAGCGTGAACAGCCTTTCGGACACCGTGCGGACCGATGACCGCGGCGACACGGTCGTCCACTTCGGCCCGGCCGCGCCGCCGGGCGGGGAGGCGAACTGGATCCAGACGGTCCCCGGCAAGGGATGGTTCGTCGTCCTGCGCCTCTACGGCCCGCTCGAAGGCTGGTTCGACCGGAGTTGGCGGCCGGGCGAGGTCGAACCGGTGTGAGGTAGGCGGCCGTGGGCGAGGCGATCGGTCAGATCCTGTCGTACGGCGTCGGCGTGGCGCTGAGCCCGTTCCCGATCATCGGTGTGGTGCTGATGCTCGCGACTCCCCGGGCGCGTTCCAACGGGCCGGCGCTGCTCCTCGGCTGGATCCTGGGCCTGTCCCTGGTCGGCGCGATCGTGCTGCTGGCCTCGGGCGGCGCGGGCCCGGGCGACCAGGGGCAGCCGGCGGACTGGGTCAGCGCGCTCGACCTGGCGCTCGGCGTGCTGCTGCTGGGGGTGGCGGTGAGGGAGTGGCGCGGCCGTCCGCGCGGCGACGAGCAGGTGTCGCTGCCGAAGTGGATGCGCACCGTCGACTCGTTCACACCGGTCAAGGCGGGAGCGCTCGGGTTCGCGCTGTCCGCCGTCAACCCGAAGAACCTGCTGCTCGTGATCGCCGCGGCGGCGGCGATCGCGCGGACGGACACCTCGGCCGGCGCGCAGGCCGCGGCTCTCGCGGTCTTCGTCGTGATCGGGGCGACCGGGACCGGAGCGCCGGTCGTGCTCTACTTCGTCCTCAAGGAGCGCTCCCAGCACATCCTCGACGACCTCAAGCTCTGGATGGAGCGGCACAACTCGGCGATCATGACCGTGATCTGCCTGATCCTCGCCGCGAAGCTGGCGGGCAACGCCATCAGCGACCTCTCCTCCTGATGAGGCCGAGCATGCTCGGGCTGTTCCCCTCGCTGCGGGGATACCGGCGGCAGTGGCTGGGGCGGGACGCCCTGGCCGGGGTGACGGTGTGGGCGGTCCTCGTGCCCGAGGCGCTCGCCTACGCGACGATCGCCGGCGTCTCGCCCGTGGTCGGCCTCTACGCCGCGCCCGCGGCCCTGGTCCTCTACGCCGCCTTCGGCAGTTCCAGGCACCTGGTGGTCGGGCCGATGGCGGCGACGGCCGCGCTCTCGGCGGCGATCGTCGGTGAGGCCGCAGGCGGTGCGAGCGCGGACGTCCACACCGCGATGACGGCGGCCCTGGCCGTCACGGTGGGCATCGCGGGGCTCCTCGCCGGACTGCTGCGCCTCGGCTTCCTCGCGAGCTTCATCTCCGAGCCGGTCCTGAAGGGCTTCATCGTCGGCCTGGCACTGACGATCATCGCGGGACAGCTGCCGAAGCTGTTCGGCGTCGAGGCCGCGCCGGGGGACTTCTTCGAGAAGATCTGGGCCCTGATCGGCGACCTCGGCGAGACCAGCGGCCTCACCCTCCTGGTCGGCGGGGGCAGCCTCCTTCTGATCCTCGTCCTCAGGCGGGTCGCCCCGTTCGTGCCGGGCTCGCTGCTCGCGGTGGCGCTGGGGATCGCGGCGGCGGCGGCCTTCGATCTGGAGCACCGCGGTGTCGCCGTCGTCGGCGGGATCGAGACCGGGCCGCCCCCGTTCGGCTTCCCCGACGTCTCGGTGGACGCCCTCGGCGGCCTCGCCGCCGGAAGCGTCGGCGTGCTGCTCGTCGCCTTCGCCGAGGGACTCGCGGCGGCGAAGAGCTACGCCGTCCGCGACCACTACGAGATCGACGCCGACCGCGAGCTGATCGGGCTCGGGGCCGCCGGCCTGGGCGCCGGCCTGTCCGGCGGCATGGTCGTCAACGGCAGCCTCTCGAAGACCGCCGTCAACTGGTCGGCGGGCGCACGCACCCAGCTGTCCGGGGTCTTCGTCGCCTTCCTCACCATGGTCACGCTGCTCTTCCTCACCGGCCTCTTCGAGAGGCTCCCCGAGGCGGTGCTCGCGGGCGTCGTGGTCGCGGCGGTGGTCGAGCTGGTCGACATCCCCTCGCTGGTCGCCCTCCACCGCGTCTTCACCCGCAGGCTGGGCCGGGCCTACGGCGTCGCCGCGCGGCCCGACTTCGTCACCGCGGTCGCCGCGATGCTCGGGGTGATGATCTTCGACACGCTGCCCGGCCTCTTCATCGGCATCGGCGTCTCGCTGCTGCTGCTCCTCTACCGCTCGTCGCGCCCGGTCATCAGCGAGCTGGGGCGGCTGCCGGAGGACGGGCACTTCGCCGCGCTCGACAGGCACACGGACGGCCGCAGGATCCCGGGGGTGGTCGTGCTGCGCGTCGAGGCGGGCATCTACTTCGCCAACGCCGAGCGGATCCGGTCCACGGTGCGGAGCGCCGCCGGCCGGGAGGGGGCGACGGCCGTCGTGATCGACGCCGAGACGGTCCCCTTCGTCGACGTCAGCGCGGTACGCATGCTCGACGAGCTGACCGAGGAGCTGGAGGCCCGCGGAGTCAGGCTCCTGCTGGCCGGCGATGTGGGCCAGGTCCGGGACGTGTTGCGCACCGCCGGAGCCAGGGCGGAGCTGAGGCACGTCTATCCCACCGTCCAGGCGGCCGTCGACGCGTCCAGCACCGGAACCTGACCCTGGCCGGGCAAGGCCGCGCCGTGCGCACAAGCCGTCTGGCCGAGGACAGGCGGGACGGAGCTGCGCCCGCGGCGGCGATGGTGAACGAGGGTTTGGGGATGCAACATCGCGGGGCTTTTCGCGTCTCTTGGCGTGAACTCAAAACTGGATCTTCTGCCCGGCGAACGCCCGGCGACGACCGGGCGTCCCGGCCCGCCCACCGAAGTCGCAGGTCGGCGCCGGGAGGCGGGGCGAGAGCGGCGGAGGGCCTGGCTCCTTCCCTTGGCGCCCGCCCTGCTGGCGCTGGCGATGGGCCTCTGGGGCGCCGGAGGGCTGCCGCTGTGGCGCGACGAGGCGATCACATCCGAGATCGCCCGCCGCTCGATCCCCGACATCCTGTGGTGCGCGTGGCACATCGACGCCGTCCACGCCGCCTACTACCTGCTCATGCACTGCGTCGTGCAGGTGTTCGGGGCCGGCGAGTTCGCGCTGCGGCTCCCCTCGATCGCGGCGTTCGCGGCCACGGCGGCGGGCATCACCGTCCTCGGCCGCAGGATCATGTCCGCGCCCGTGGGGCTGGTCGCCGGGCTGCTCTGCGCCGCGGCCCCGTTCGCCAGCCACTACGCGCACGAGGCCCGGTCCTACTCCCTGGTCGCGGCGCTCACCGTGTGGCTGACCGTGCTGTTCGTGGACCTTGCGGAACGGGGCTCCCGGCGCCGGTACGCCGCCTACGGCGCGGGCGTCGCCCTGCTGGGGCTGGTCCATCTGTTCGCACTGCTCGTCCTGCTCGCCCATCTGGCGACCCTGCTGATGGCGCGCCGCACCAGGACGATGCTGCGCCGGTGGTGCGCTGCCACGGCGGGAGCGGTGCTCGCGGTGAGCCCGCTGATCGCGCTGGCCGTGACCCAGCGCAACGCCCTCGACTGGCTGACGCGCCCGGGATGGCGCGACGTGCTCTATCTGGCCGAGGCGTTCACCGGCCCCCTGATCGTGGCGTACCTGCTCGGCGCCGCCATGGCGGTGGGACTGGTCACGGCGCGGCGCCGCGGCCCGATCGGCCTGCGGGCACTGGCCGTCCCGTGGCTGCTGCTGCCCGCGACGGTGCTGCTCCTGGTCTCCCAGCTCCATCCCTTCTACACGAGCCGCTACGTGATCGGCAGCCTCCCCGCCATGGCGCTGCTGGCCGCCGCGGGTCTCGCCCGGCTGCCCTACCGGGCGTGGTTCGTGCCGCTCGTCGCGATGGCCGTCCTGGTGGCGCCGCTGCACGTCGAGCAGCGCCGTCCGGAGAACTGGTGGGACGACCTCCGCGGGGCCGCGGCGGTCGTCGAGCGGGAGGCCCGGCCGGGGGACGCGATCCTCTTCCTCACGGCGGACCGGCGGTCGATCGCCGAGGCGTACCCGGACGCGTTCCGCGGGTTGCGCGACGTCGCGCTGCGGCGGACCCCCGCCCAGGCGGGCAACTTCGGCGGCACCGAGTTCGAACCGGCCGAGATCGGCCAACGGCTGACCGGCGCCGCGACGGACCGGGTGTGGCTGCTGGAGGGGCCCTGGCGCATGCCGTCCCTGGTTCCGCGGGACCAGGCGAAAGTCGACGTCCTCCAGCGGCACTTCCGGCAGGCCGGCGTCTGGCGCGTCCGCGGCATCACGCTGTCACTGTTCCAGCGGCGGACGGCCCGCCCGGAAAAAGTGCGGCCGGCCGTGCAACATCGGCGCCACGGACGCGTCTCTTCCCCGTGAGCCTCCTCAACTTCCGCAAGGACGGCCCCCCGGACCTGACGGCGCCTTCGCCCGAGAGAGCGGTGACGCAGTTGTACGAAGCGCACGCCCTCGAACTCGTCAGGCTGGCCCTGGTGATGGTCGGCGACAGGCCGACGGCCGAGGACGTCGTCCAGCACTCCTTCCTCGGGCTGTACCAGCGGTGGGGCAGGCTGAAGGACCCCGGCAAGGCCCTCACCTACCTGAGGTCGTCGGTGCTCAACAACTGCCGGTCGGTGCTGCGCCGCCGGGGCCGCCGCCCTCTCGGCGCCCAGGACCCGCCCGCCGCGTCGGCGGAGAGCCGGGTCCTCGGACGGGAGCAGGGCAGGGAGATCCTCGACGCGCTGCGCCGCCTGCCGCACCGGCAGCGGGAGACACTGGTGCTCCGGTTCGTCCTGGATCTGTCCGAGGAGGAGACCGCGCAGATCATGCGGGTGAGCCGGGGCACCGTCCGGTCCAACACGTCACGCGGGCGCACCGCCCTTGAGCGCATGCTGGGAGAGACCTCGTGAACGTCGAACGGCTGCTGAAGGACGCCGCCGCCGCCGAGACGCGCGAGGTGACGCGCGAGTCGCTGCCGCCCCTGGCCCTGCCCGCCGCGCGCCGCCGGCGGCCGGCGGGACGGTGGATCGTGCCGGTCGCCGCCGCCCTCACGGTCATCGCGGTCGCGGCCGTGACCGTCGCTCTCCGCGGCGCCCTGCGCAGCCCGGACGTGGTCGGCGCGCACGAGGGGCCCCCGTACTTCCTGGCGACCCACCGGAAGGGCGGCGTCGGGGTGTTCGACTCCTGGACGGGACGCATGATCGCCGACATCGGGCCCCGCGCCGGGCACTACTCGGCGCTCGCCGTCTCGGGCGACCGGCGCACCGCCTTCCTCGCCGACGAGAGCGGCCCCTGCCGCACGCGCATCGAGAAGGTCGGCCTGCGCCGCGACGGGACCGTGGCGAGCAGGACGACCCTGCCCGGCGGGTTCGACACCCGGGTGGACGAGATGGCCGCCACCGCGGACGGCGGCCGCGTCGCGCTCGTCTTCAACAACCTCACCGGTTGCCGCGGCGACGACGTGGCGGTCGTCGACTCCCCGTCCGGCGCCCACCGCGGATGGCGTCTGCCGCCGCCGAGCGCGAGCTCACTGGAGTACGCGCAGTCCCCGGCATGGGGGGCGGACGGCCGCACCCTCTTATTCGTCACCAACGCCCCGGAGAGCCCCCAGGGGGAGTACAACGGCATCGTCCTGCGCGAGCTCGACACCCGCAGGGCCGACGCCGACCTCGCCCACGCCCCCGCGGTTCTGAGGAGCGTGGCCGATCTGTCCTCCTTCCGGCCCTCCCCGGACGGGCGTACCGTCACGGCCATCGAGGAGAAGACCTACGTCGGGGGGACGTTCGAATCCGTCGCGATCGTGGAGCTGCCCCTGTCTCGCGGGGACACGTCCCGCACGGCGCCCGTCCGCGAGTTCGCGCGCATGACGGCCCGGCAGATCGCGCCCGCGGCACCGGTGGATTTCCGGACCTCCCTCGACGCGACCGGCAGGCACCTCCTCGTCAGCTCGCGCCACGACCGGGCCGTCTTCCGCATGGACGACGGCCGCTTCCACCGTCTCCCCGACATGCACCGCAGCGACCTGGGCCTGATCGCCTGGTAGTTCCCGCCCGTGGAGGCGCGGGCCCGGCAGGTCGGGGTACTGATCCCGGGAAGGGGAAGGGCCGGTAGGGGAGGTGTCGGCGGGCCCGGAGCGCTGCCGGCGTCCAGAGATCTGGATGGAGGCGTTGGGTTTGTTCGCCTCGGTCGTGTCGTGGGTGGCCGGGCTTTCCGGGCCCGTCGTCTACGGGGTCGTCGGCGGGCTCGTGTTCTGCGAGGACGCCCTGTTCTTCGGCTTCGTGCTGCCCGGTGAGACGGCCGTCGTCCTCGGCGGGGCGCTGGCCGCCCAGCAGAAGGTCTCGGTCGTGTGGCTCGCCGTGATCGTGGTCCTGGCGGCGATCGCGGGGGACTTCGCCGGGTACCAGATCGGGCGCCATGCCGGGCAGCCGATCCTGGACAGCCGTCCGCTCCGCCGCCACCGCGACCGCGTGGACGGCGCCCGCGACCTGATCCGGCGCCGCGGCGGTGCCGCCGTCATCGCCGGGCGGTTCATCGCGTTCTTCCGCGCGATCATGCCCGCGCTGGCCGGGGTCTCGGGGATGCCCGGCCGGGTGTTCCTGCTCTACAACGCCGCCGGAGGCCTGGTCTGGGGCGTGACCTTCACGCTGCTCGGATACTTCGCCGGGCACGCCTACGCCCGGGTCGAGCACGTCGCCGGGCGGATCACCGCCATCGTGATCGTCGCTGTGGTCGTGCTCGCCGTCGTCGTCTGGCGGCTTCGCGATCACTTGCGCCGGAGACGCGACGGCCACGGCGGCCCGGGCGGCGGACGCTCCGGTCGGTCCGAGTGAACGTCCTGGCGGTCGCGATCGCCCTGGCCGCATCGGTGTTCTTCGGGTTCGCGGCGGCGCTGGCCACGGCGGGGCTGGTCGCCTTCCTGGTCGCGGCCGCCCCGCAGGGTGGCATCAGACATCCGAGCGGCGCCGCGTGGTTCGCCTGCGGCGGGCTCGTCGCGGTGACCGTGATCGGCCTGCTGGCCCTGTCGCACTACACGACCAGGGGCTCGCGCTCGGGCGCCTCCGTGGGGCTGGCAGATCAGGACGACCCCGCCGCGGCTGGCGATCATCTTCGTCGCCGTCCTCGCCATGGCCTACGGCATCTGGACGACCAGCACCACCTGGCAGCCGCCACGGCGCCCCCCGGCCGCCCCGCCCGACGACCAGGCCGACCGATGACGGTGTCGAAGGGGGAGTCCGCAGCGCGGCGGGTGCGGTTTTCCGCAAAGGGCCGGGCGGTCGTCCGCATGGGCGGCAAGGGGTCCGGCTCCGTAGCGTTCATCCGTGATCAGAATTTCTCGGTGGACGGCTCTCGCGGTGTCCGGTGCGGCGGCGACCTTCGCGGCGGCCACGGTCTTCCTCGCCGCTCCCGACGCGCGTACGGCGCAGTCGCGGTCCGACCGGACCCCTGCGTCCCAGGACGGATTCCAGGCGATGTTGGACGACCTGGTGAAGACCGGGGCGGCCACGGCCGTCCTGCTCCGGGTGCGGACCGCGGGCGGGGGCGAGTGGTCCGGTGCGGCGGGCGTGTCCGACGTCCGGACGGGGCGGCCGGCCGATCCGGCCGGGTACTTCCGGATCGGCAGCGTCACCAAGACGTTCGCGGCGACCGTCCTGCTGCAGCTCGTCGACGAGGGACGGCTGCGGCTCGACGACCCGGTGGCCGAGCACCTGCCCGGAGTCGTCCCGGACGGCGAGCGCATCACGGTGCGGCAGGTCCTCCAGCACACCAGTCTGCTTCGCGACTACATGAGCGACCCGGGGTGGTCCACCAACCGCTGGCGCGGGGCGCAGCGGTTCCGCGGTTACAGGCCCGACCGGCTCCTCGCGCAGGCGTTCCGCGTCCCCGCCCAGATTCCCCCGGACGTCACCTGGAAATACTCCAACACCAACTACGTGGTCGTGGGGAAACTGATCGAGCGGCTGACCGGGCGGCCCTACGGGAAGGAGGTGGAAGAGCGTGTGCTGCGCCCGCTCCGGCTGACGCAGACGATCGTTCCCGGTAACCGGCCTGGGCTCCCCCGCCCGCACGCGCACGGCTACGCGCTGCTGCCGGACGGGCGGACCGTGGACGCCACGCGCATGAACCCCTCCCTGGACTGGGCGGCCGGCGAGATGATCTCCACCACCCGTGACCTCGGCCGCTTCCTCGACGGGCTGCTCGGCGGAGGCCTGCTGTCCCCCGCGACGCTCGCCGCGATGCGTGCGGCCCGTCCCACCGGCGCCGGATTCGCCTACGGGCTCGGGTTCCAGGAGTACACGCTGACCTGCGGCAAGCACATGATCGGGCACAGCGGCCAGCTCATCGGCTACACCACCTACGCGCTCCGCTCCGACGACGGGCGGCAGATGAACCTGTCGGTGAACCTCGGCTCCTCGCCGCCCTCGGCCGACAAGCTCTACGCCTTCGCGGGCAAGGTGTTCTGCTGACGGTCACACCGACATCCCCACGCCGGCCGGCTCGACCGCAACGGCGCCTCCCACCCGCCGAGACGAACCGCGTCCCGGTGGGCGGAGCGCCCGGGGCGGGGTGGTCGGTCAGGCGGTCGTCCGGGGGGCGAGGTGCTGGAGGAAGAACTCGGTCATGAGGGCGAGCGTGTTCTTGAACTCCTGGTTGTAGACGACGAAGTGGCCGCCGGGCAGGGTGACGAGCCGCTTGGGGTGCAGGGCCCGTTCGTAGGCGGCGAAGGCCAGGTCGCTGTGAGTGAGGATGTCGTGCTGGGCGACGACGAGCATGAGCGGTGTGGGGGAGATGCGGGCGACGTAGTCGCCCGGCTCGTAGCCGGCGATCGCCTCCACCGACCGGAGCGTGACCTCGTTGCGCCAGGTCGCCAGGCGCTCCGGCTCGATCGTCTGGTACCACTCGTAGGTCTCCCGGTCGGCCATCGCGGCGGGCTCCCCGGGGGTCGCGGTGATGAGGGGGATCATCGCCGGCGCCTCGCCGTTGAACCGGGCGAGCCGGTCGGCGTCGAAGCTCCTGCGCACCTCGGCGAGCGCCTCGCTGGGGATGAACCGCGACAGGGTCGTCCCGCCGCTGATGACCGGCACCTGCGAGTAGACGGCCTTGACCCGCCGGTCGATCGCCCCGACGACGAGCACGTGCCCGCCTGAGAAGCTCGACCCGAAGACCCCGATGCGCTCGGCGTCCACCTCGGGACGCGTGCACAGGAAGGTGATGGCGTCCCGGTATCCCTGGATCTGTGTCCAGGGGTCGACCTCCTGGCGCGGCTCGCCGTCGCTCGCGCCGAACGAGGCGTGGTCGTAGAGGACGACCGCCAGCCCGGCCGCGGCGAGCGCTTCGGCGATGTCGTCGGTGTACTGCTCCTTGACCGCCCCGAGCCCGTGGGTGACGACCACGGCCGGGTGCGGGCCGGAGGCGCCGTCGGGGGTGTAGAGCCATCCGCGGAGGGTCGTCCCGGCCGAGACGAACTCGATGTCCTGGCGCATTGTGCGGGTCCTTTCGCTGGTGCGGCGGCTGTCCGCCGCGGTCTATGGAGGGCCGGGGGATCCGGCGGGGGTGAAGACGCCGCTGAGCGCGGCGGCGTGTGCGGCCGCTGCGGCGCTCTCGGCGATCTCGTCGTCCACCGGCCCGCGGGCGACGAGCAGCCGGTAGTAGAGGGGGGCGCCGACGGCGCTGATGATCGCGACGCCGTCGGTCCCCGGCGGCAGTTCGCCGCGTCCCACGGCCCGCTCGACGATCCGGGACGCGAGGCGGTTGCGCTCGGCGATCACCGTGGCCCAGGCGGTGGACGCCTCGGGGGACCGGACGGCGGCGGCCACGACGCCCTCGACGAGCGCCCGGGCCCTGGGCTGCCGGTACAGCGCGGCGATCTCCAGCGCGAGCGCCCGGAGGTCGTCCTTGAACGAGCCGGTGTCCGGTATCGGGATCTCGGTCTTGCCCAGTTCGCCCAGCAGGTCGACGACGAGTCCCTCGACCGTCCGCCATCGCCGGTACAGCGTGGCCAGATGCACGCCCGAACGCGCGGCCACCTTCTCCAGGGTGAGTCCGGCGTATCCGCCGGCCTCCAGCTCGTCCCGGGCCGCGGCCAGCACCGCGGCACGAGTGCGCGCCGTTCGGCCGCCAGGCCTCACGGCCCCCGTCGCGCGCGGCTTCGCGTCCATGCGGCGCCCCTCTCCGTGGGTCGCCTAGAGAGTAACGCGAAATTCTTTGCATTAACAGTGGCCGGCGCGACCGGATAAGGGGCCAAAGGGGGGGCAGGAGGACCGGGGAGACAGAACGCCCATTCGGGGGGACCGTTACGGAAGCGAGGGTCGCGTGTCTGGTGCCGTGGTCATCGTCGGCGCCGGCCTGGCCGGGCTGGCGTGTGCGGTGAGGCTGAACGAGGCCGGGGTGCCGGTGCGGGTGCTGGAGGCGTCCGACGGGGTCGGGGGCCGGACGCGGACCGACATCGTCGACGGATTCCGTCTCGACCGGGGCTTCCAGGTCTTCAACACTGCCTATCCCGAGGCCAGGCGTGTCCTGGACATCCGGGCCCTGGACCTGAGGCCGTTCGCTTCCGGTCTGCTCGTGTTCCATGAGGGACGGCGTGAGCGCGTGATGCTCCCTTGGAAGCATCCCCGGCATGCGCTGAGCGGTGCCCTTGCCGACGTCGGCTCCGTCCGCGACAAGGCCGGGCTGGCCGCGATGACCGCCCGCGACCTGACGTTTCCCGTCCCCCGGATCCTGCGCGAAGCCGAACGCGACACGGCCGCGGAGCTTCGCCACTGGGGCATCTCCGAGCGGATGACCGAAAAGCTGCTGCGCCCGTTCCTGGCCGGGGTGCTGCTGGAACGGGAGCTGGAGACCTCAAGCCGCTTCTTCCACCTGATCTGGCGGTCGTTCGCACGCGGCACGATCGGTGTCCCCGCCCTCGGGATGGGACGGATGGCGGAGCAACTCGCGGCGCGGTTGCCGGACGGAGCGCTGTCGCTGGAGACCGCGGTGGGAGCGGTCACCGGTGAGGGGGTGCGGACCTCCGATGGGGAGACGGTGGAGGCCGACGCCGTCATCGTGGCGACCGACCCCGTCCGGGCCGCCGCCCTCGTCCCCGAGATCGAGGCGCCCGTCATGCGGGACGTCACCACCTTCTACCACGCGGCGCCGAAGTCTCCGCTGGAGGAGCCCCTGCAGATCCTGGACGCCGAGGGGATCATCACCGACACCCTCGTCCTCACCGACGCGGCGCCCGAGTACTCCGCCGACGGCCGCGCGCTCATCGCGACCTCCGTGCTCGGGATCGACGCCGACGAGTCGCGCGTGCGCGGCCGGCTGGACGAGATCTACGGCGGCGCCGCCGCGTGGCAGCTGATCGCCACTTATCCGATCAAGGGAGCTCTTCCGGCGATGCCTCCACCGCTGAGGCTGCGCCGCCCGGTGCGGATCCGCAGAGGACGCTACGTCTGCGGCGACCACCGCGACACCGGATCCATCCAGGGCGCCCTGGTGTCCGGCCGCCGCGCCGCCGAAGCCGTCCTGGCCGACCTGCCCGGCTGAGCCGTCGACCCACCGGTGCGCGGGGGCGGTGAGGGCCCGGCTTTCGGATGCGTGGCGTGGTGGCGCAGGTCCTATTCTTGTGGGCGATGGGAACACGAGGGGTGGAGGGTGCATATCAGGGTGCCCTTCGGGCGTTTCAGAACCCGATGCTCGATCTGCTCCACCGGACCTATGCGCCGTTCGTGGTGACGGTGCTCGCGATGATGTTCACGCCGGAGCGGCCGGCGGTGGCGGTGGCGGACGCCCACGCGGAGGTCGCCGACGCCCTCGAACAGTTGCGGGCGGCGGGCTACGGCGATGAGGGCGACCAGCCCCTGCCCGCGGGAAACGCCCGTGACCTGTGCAGGCAGTGGGTGCACGCGGGCTGGCTGGTGCGGCAGGTCTCCGACGACGTCGAGGTGTACCGGCTGTCCGCACACGGGGTCGGCGCGCTGGAGGTGGCCGGCCGGGTCGGCGGGGCGCGCACCAGGGTGTCGGAGTCCCGGGTCCGGACGCTGCTGGAGGCGGTCGAGCGGCTCGCGCAGGACGCGGACCCGGACGTGATGGCCCGGATGGCGCGCCTCCAGACGGAGATCGATCAACGCCGGAGGGAACTCGAACGGCTCGAACGGGGCGGCGTCATCGACACCGTCGACGACGACCAGTTGCTGGAGGCGGCCGAGAACGTGCTGCATCTGGCGCGGGAGCTGCCCGCCGACTTCGCCCGCGTCGCCGAGTCGATCAAGGCCATGCAGCGGGACGTCGTCGCCGACCTGCGGCAGGACGCGCGGCCGACCGGGGAGGTGCTGCGCGAGTACCTGGAGCGCGGCCGGCAGATCATGGACACGACGCCGGAGGGCCGCGCGTTCGCCGGGGCGATGCGCCTGATCGGCGACCCGGCGCAGATCGACGACCTGTGGAACCTGCTGCGCACCGTGCTGCGGCACGGGTTCACCGAGCTGATGCCGGAGCCGCAGCGGCGGGAACTCGCCGAGGTCGCACGCCGGATCGAGCAGGGCGTCAAGGAGGTGCTGGCCGCGCAGCGGCAGGCGTCGCACGTCATCACCACCCAGGTCCGCGACCACGACCCGATGCGCGACCGCCAGGTGGACGAGCTGCTGCGGGACGTGATGTCCGGGTTCCACACGTGGGTGCCGAGGTCGCGGCGCGGCGCGGTCGTCGCTCCGCTGCGCCGCCTGCCGGTGGCCGATGTGAGGCAGCTGCGCCAGACCCTGAGCGACCTGCGTCCGCCCCAGCCGCCCACGCCGCTGCGGGAATGGGACGAGGTGGAGGACGTGCCGGACGCGGACACCCGGGCATGGGGCGGTCCCCAGTACGCCGAACTGCGCGCGCATCTGGCGGCGTTCGCCGGGGCCGGGGCCGGGGACGCGGACGGCGTCGACGTCGCGGCCGCGTTCCGCGCGGCGGCCGAGCGGATACGGCGGCCGGTGGACCTGCTCGGCCTGCTGGAGATCGCTCACGGCCTCGGAATGACCGACACGGCCGAGGTCGCGGTGGTCGACGCGGTCCGGCCCGACCAGACCCGGCGGCGTCTCGCGTTCGGCGGAGTGCTGGCGGCGAACCCGGCGCCGTCCGCCGCCGCGGACGGGTCCGGCGCCGACGACGAGGGGCCGGGGGAGCGGCGATGAGCGAACCGAACGGCGCGGACGACGACTGGGCGACCGGCGCGGAGGCCGGCTTCATCGACCCGGTGGCGATGGAGGACGACCCGTCCGAACTGTTCGCCGGCGACACGGGCACGCTGGACGTGGAGGTGCGGCGGGTGCTGGTGCGGCTGCTGCAGCGCAGGTTCCTGCTGGCGGAGAAGAACTCGGCGCAGTGGCGCACGCTGCTGGAGAACCAGCAGCTCATCGAGTCGCGGTTGCACGACCTGTTCGTCCGGCTCGTGGTCGACCACGACCGGGGCATCGCCTACAAGCAGCAGGTGCGCTCGGCGGAGCTGGACGTCCCGATCCTGCTGAAGGACGACCCCTACACCCGGGCCGAGACCCTGGTGCTGGTTCACCTGCGGACCGTCTTCCAGCGGGAACGCGGGACCGGCGAGACGTCCGCGCGGGTCGACATCGAGGAGCTGGAGCAGACCGTGCTCACCTACTTCGACCCGGACGACCACAACCTCGCCCGCGGCCAGCGCGAGATCCGCAACGCGGTGGAGCGGCTGGCCAAGGACGGGCTGCTCGCGGAGGAGTCCGCCGGCCGGTACCGGATCACGCCGCTGGTCGAGGTCGTGCTGAGCACCGAGAAGCTCACCGAGCTGAGCCGGTGGCTGCGGGAGCAGAACGAGGCCGCGTCATGAGCATGATCGACACGCTGTTCGGGCTGATCCCGGCGGCATCGCGCGGGCAGCAGTGGGTCGCGAGGGACCTGCAGCTGGTCAACTGGGGCGGCTACGACGGGTATCACCGCGTCCGGTTCGCCCCGGGCGCGACCCTGTTCAGCGGCGGTTCCGGGTCGGGCAAGTCGACGCTGATGGACTCCTACATCGCGTTGCTGATGCCGCACACCACGCCGTTCAACGGGGCGTCCAACGGCGGGGTGGTCGGCCGGCCGCGCGGCAAGGACCAGCGCAACATCCTCTCCTACGCGCGCGGGAAGCTCGACGAATCGCGGACGGACGGCGGGACGAAGGTGCGGGTGCTGCGCGGGGACGGCCGCGACACCTGGACGGCGATCGCGATGACCTGGGCGGACCGGGGCGGTGCGGTGTTCACCGCGATCCGGGCCTGGTACGTGCCGGCGTCCGCGCGTGCCCTCGACGACGTCGTCGTGGTCCGCGCCGTCCGCGACGACGACTACGACCTGCGCGAGCTGGACGGCCCGGCGGGCAGCAGGTTCGCCCGCGACGCGGTCGCCGCGACGGGCCTGACGTGCTTCGGCACCGACCGTGACTTCACCGCCCGGCTGCACACCGCGCTCGGCATCGGCGCCGCCGGGGACGGGCACAAGGCGGTCGGGCTGCTCGGCCGGATCCAGGCCGGCCAGCAGATCACCACCGTCGACGCGCTGTACAAGACGATGGTCCTGGAGGAGCCGTCCACCCTGGCGACGGCGGACGAGGTGGTGCAGCAGTTCGACGAGCTGTCCGGCACCCGCGAGCGGATGATCACCGCCCGGCGGCAGGTGCGGGCGCTGGCCCCCATCCGCGACCACCGCAGGGCCATCGACGGCGCGGCGGCGCGGCTGCGGGTGATCGAGGCCGTCGGATCGTTCACCGACCCGGCGTCCCCCGCGGCGCTGTGGTGGCACGAACGCCGGCTGGACCTGCTGCGCGCCGCCGAGCAGGACCTGACCGGACGGCGCCGGCGGGCCGAGCAGCAGGTGGCGGAGACGGCCACGGCGATCGGCGTGGCGGAGTCCCGGCGGGAGGCGCTGCTGGACACCCTGCGCGCGTCCGGCGGCGACCGGCTGGAGACCGCGCTCCGGGAGATCCGCAACGTGGAGCGGCGGCTGGCCGACGTCGAACGCGGCCGGGATCGGCTGGACCGGGCCCTGGGCGCCATCGGCGCCACCGTGTCGACCGGCGAGGAGTTCGCCGCGCTGGCCGAGACGGCGCGGCGGGCGCTGGCGGACTCCCAGGCCAGGAAGACCGCCCAGAACGCGTTCGCGAAGGCGGCGGGGGAGGCCGCGGCCGCCGCGCGCGACCTGGCCGGGCTGCGCGACGAGCGCGCGGCGGCGCAAGCCCGCCGCGGCAACATCCCCGCCGACCTGCACACCGCCCGCGACCGGCTCGCCGACGCCGCCGGGGTCACCCCGGACGACCTGCCGTTCGTCGGCGAGCTGATCGAGGTGCGCACGGAGTTCGAACCGTGGCGGGAGGCGTTCAACCTGGCGCTCGGCGGATTCGCCACCCGGATGCTGATCGACATCGGCCGGCTGAACGCGTTCCGCGAGGCGATCAACGCGGTGAGCCTTCCCCGGCGCATCCAGTTCGAAGGCGTCCGCACCGGCATGCACGACCAGATCGGACTGAACGACAGGACGCTCCCCGGCCGGCTCGACTACCGGCCGTCGCCGTTCACCGCCTGGCTCAAGAGCGAACTCGTCCGCGGCTTCGACTTCGTCTGCGTCGAGACGCCCAAGCTGCTGAAGCAGCACGCGAAGGCGCTCACGATCACCGGCCAGATGTCGCAGGGCAGCCGGGGCGCGCACGGCGGCCACGGCCGGGCCAACCTGCTGGGGTTCAGCAACACCCGGCTGCTCGCCGACCTCGACACCCGGATCGGGCACGCCCGGGAGCGCCACGAGGACGCCGTCGCGCGGGAGGCGGAGGCGGAGCGGACCCTCAACTCGTTCGAGGAGCGGCGCACCGCCTACCAGGCGGTGACCGAACTGTCCTGGGAGCAGGTGGACGTCGCGTCGGTCGCCGCCGAACGGGACCGCTGGAAGCAGGTCATCGACGAGGTCCGCGAGGGCAACCCGGAGATCGACCGGCTGCAGCGCGAGGCGGAGGAGCTCAAGCAGGAGATCAAGGACCTGACCGAGCGCGTCGGCGGGCGGAAGCGGGAACTGCACGAGCTCGAGAAGCAGTGGGAGTCGATCGTCGACGAGGTGGACGGCGCCCAGAAGGCGCTCGACACCGCCGCGGCGACCGGCACCGAGGTGAGCGCGGAGCACCGGGACTACCTCACGGGGCTGTTCGACGCCGTCCCCGACGGCGCCGACCCGGCGGCCGCGCTGAGGGAGTTCGACGCCGCGCACCGTCGCGGCTCCGAACGGATGCGCGCCGACCGCACGTCGTCGGAGGAGGAGATCGAACGGTCGCGCAAGGCGCTGCGGGACACGTTCTCGACGTTCGTCGAGCGCTGGCCGAACCCGAACCTCGGCACCGAACCGGAGGACTCCTACCGCGACTTCGACCGCCTGCTCACCGATCTGGAGACCAGCGGCCTCCACGAACTGGAGACCGAGTGGCGCGACAGCCTGCTCAGACTCTCCGGCAACGACCTGACCAGCCTGGACAGCGAGCTCGCCGCCGCCGTCCGCGAGATCCGCGACCGGATCGACCCGGTCAACCGGATCCTCGCCGAACTGCCGTTCGCCGACGACGGCCACCGGCTGCGCATCGACCCGCAGGAGAGCCACTCCGCGGTGCGCGCCCGGTTCCGCAAGGAGCTGCGCGACGTGCGCGCCGTCATCGACAAGGCGGCCACGGACGCCGACCGGGAACGCGCCTACCACCGCATGGCCAGGGTGATCGACCGCATCCGCCGCACGGCGCCCGAGTTCGCCGACCTGGTCGACGTGCGCAACCACGTCCGGATCAGCGCGGAGAAGATCGACCTCGCCGGCGAGCACGTCGCGGTCTACGACCACATCGGGGAGAAGTCCGGCGGAGAGTCCCAGGAGCTGGTCGCGTTCATCGTCGGCGCCGCGCTGCGCTACCAGCTCGGCGACGCGGGCGCCGAACGCCCCCGCTACGCCCCCGTCTTCCTCGACGAGGCGCTGATCAAGGCGGACGCGCACTTCACCGGCCGAGCCATCGGCGCGTGGCGGGGGCTCGGCTTCCAACTCGTCATCAGCGCCCCCAACGACAAGCACAGCGCGATCGAGCCCCACGTGGACGCCGAGTACCTGACCCTCAAGAACGCTGAGGGGCGGTCGTGGGCGAAACCCATCGTGGCGGTTCCCGACGCATGACCCCCCGCCTGGTCACCCCGGCCGACGCGGTCGAGGCGCTCCGCCGCAAGGTCCACCAGAAGTGGGCGGCAGCCGTGTGCGCCGACCTCGGCGCCGGAGAGCCGGTCACGTTCTCCGTCCCGCTCCGCCCCGGCGTGTCGACCGGCAGCGCGGTGGCGCGGATCGGGCACGCCGCCTGGCACGAGTGGCACATGCGCTGGCGCGAGTTCGCAGGCCGGCACCCGACGGGCGTGGAGATCGTCCGCAAGCCGGTGTCCGTCCAAGGCGTGACGGACGACTACCCCGCCATGCTCGTCGCGGGCCTGGACGCCGCCGTCGCCCTGGTCTCCGAATCGGGACCGCCGCCCGTGGACGTCGGCCGCGCCCGCGCGCTCGCGTCGTCGCTGCGGTCCGCCGGCGCGGTCCTCACCCCGGCCACCGTCCGGGCCGCTTGCCGGCTCGGAGCCGACGACGCGGAGGTGCTGCTCAGCGCGGTGACCTGGTTGCGCCGGAACCCGGACGCGGGCGCATGGACCGCACGGCAACTCCCGGTCCCCGGCATGCACACCAAGTGGCTCGACACCCATGGCGCATTGCTGCGCGACGTCGCCGGACGCGACGTCCGGGACGAGGTCCGCCCCCGCCCGGCCGTGCTGCACCTGACCTACGTCGACCCCGATCACGTCGCGTCGGGCCGCCGCAGACACGACGCATGGACCACCGGCGACACGCACGACATCGCCTACCGGCCGCGGACCGTTCTCGTCGTCGAGAACCGCGACTGCCGCCTCTGGTTCCCACCGGTGCGGGACACCATCGTGGTCGAGGGCGGCGGCAAGGCGGCCGCGGCGCTCCTAGCGAACGTCCCCTGGCTCCGTGCCGCGGACCACATCGTCTACTGGGGAGACATCGACGCGGACGGATACGCGATCCTCGACCGGTTCCGGGCCGCACTGGCCGAGCCCGCCCCGGACGACGCGCCACCGAAGCCGGTCACCTCGATCCTCATGGACGCCACCGACCTGCACCACTACGCCCGGCACGGGGTGAATCACGACACGGCGGGCCGTCCCATCAGGCCGTCCCCGGCGATCCTGCCGCACCTCACCGAAGCCGAGGCGACCGCCTACGACACCGTCGCGACCGCAGGCCCCACCCCGTTCCGCCGGATCGAACAGGAGATGATCCCCCTCGACCACGCGGCGACCCGGCTGCTGGACGCCGCCGCGAAATCCCGCCCGTAACCGGGCCGCCGGCCTTCTCGCCTCGGCCGCGTCCGGGGGCAGGCGGTCCAAGTGAGCAGGGCCCGGCTGACGCCGGGCCCTTGGTTGGAGCACTCGTTGAGTGTGAGTCGCGCCAGCACTGCGTGCCGACGGGGTTGGTCAGGGCCGCGGCGCTGCTCCGCGTGCGAGCAGCCCCGTGGCCACCGGCGCCATGACGGCGACGGCGCCCACCACTGAGACCAGGGACACGAAGCCCCCGATGACCAGGGTCGAACGCGGCCCGAAGATCTCGGCCAGCCAGCCGATCAGGGGATAGCCGATCGGGTTGCTCGCGATGAGCGTCAGCACGTACAGGCCCGTCACTCTGCCGCGCATCTCCTCCGGAGCGCTCAGCTGCGTGAGAGAAGAGGCCGTTGTGACGAACGACGTCATCGCCATGCCCGCCGGTAGGTGCATGGCCGCGAACGCCCAATAACTCGGCATCAGCCCGGTCACGATGACGAGCACCGAGAAGGCTGCCGCCGCGGTCAGCATGCCCCGCATACTCGGCTGCCTCCGGCGGGCGGAGAGCAGCGAGCCGGCCAGCCCGCCGACGGCCATCATCGTCGTGACAAGGCCGAATGACGAGGCTCCGGTGTGGAAGACCTCTCGGCTGATCAGGGCATCGGTCACCGCGAAGTTCATGCCGAACGCGGAGACCAGCAGCATGATGGTCATCACCATGAGCAGGTCGCGGTGGTCCCGGACGTAGCGCAGGCCCTCGCGTAACTGGCCCTTTGCCCGTGCCAGGGGAGCCTTGATGTACAGCTCGTCCTCACGCATGAGGCAGAGCACGAGTTCCATGACGGCGAACGACGCGGCATTGATGAGGAAGACCGGACCGGTGCCGACGGCGGCGATCAGTACGCCGGCGACGGCCGGGCCCAGAATCTTCGCCGTGTTGAGTGTCGCGCTGTTCAGGCCCACGGCGTTGGACACGTCGTCGGGCCCCACCACCTCGAAGGTGAACGCCATCCAGGCCGGTTTGTTCAGCGCTACGGCCAGGCCGAGACCGAAGGCCAGAGCGTACACATTCCACACCTCGATGGAACCGGTGACGGTGAGCAGGCCGAGCACCAGCGCGAGCGCCCCCATCACCGCCTGGCTGATCAGGAGGACGCGCCGTTTGCGGTACCGGTCGGCCAGGACGCTGCCGTACAGGCTGAACAGCGCCACCGGCAGTGCCTGCAGGCCGGCCGTGATGCCGACTGCGGCGCCGCTTCCGTGCGTCAGCTCCAGCACCAGCCAGTCCTGGGCGGTCAGCTGCATCCAGGTGCCGACACCGGAGACGCTCTGACCCGTCATGAACAGCCGGTAGTTGCGATGGTTCCGCAGCGCGCGGAACAGGCCGGGGTCCTGCTGAACCGCTTCAGGATCCCTGCCTGCCGGGCCCTCCCTTGCGGACTCGGCTCCATCCTTGCCCGAAATGTCGGACATCATTATTCCTCTCGTTTGCGTGGTCTTCTCATGGCGCCCCTTGAAACGCCACGGCAAGGACCGTCCGCCCAGTGCACGACAAAGCAAGAGATGGATGGATGTGCAATCTGAACCGCAAACGATGCGCAGGGCGGGCTCACCCAGGGGGCGCCTCACCCGCGGTTCGGTTCAGCGGCTTCCACTCCACACTGAGCGAGGACCTGGCGCCTTCCCCGGTGGGACTACTTCGCCGGCGCGCCCCTGACGGCCGCGTGGACGACCTCCGCGACGTTGTAGCCGAGGATGCTCGCCACGTCGGTCAGTCCCGGAGTGCTGAGGACCGCGTTGGCCTCACCGGCCTCCAGGCCGCCCCGCCAGCGGGTGTCCTCCCGGGGCTTCTCGTCGTTCCAGTACGCCCGCGCATGCCTCACGAAGTCCTCCGCCTCCGCGCGCCCGGGACCGTCGAGCCGCTGGATGTAGTCCTCCAGCTGCTCCTTCCCCACGTACGGGACGAAGGAGCTCCAGTTGCCGCCGGTGTCGTGGATCCTCGTGTTGTCGGGCTCCGCGTCCAGCGGAAGGTGCAGGAAGCCTGCCAGCCGCTCCAGCGACCGCTCCGGATGCGCCATGTGGTCCTCGTAGCGGACGACGATGTGCGGCAGACCGTACGTGTTGGCGGTGCGGAGGGCGTCCACGTACGTGTCCCGCCAGATGCCCGCGCCCCGCCACAGCGGCTCCCCCGTCCGGTTCCGGTAGCTGGTCGCGAAGGCGATCGGGTTCCGCGCCGTGACGATCGCGCTCACCGGTGCCCGGTCCGCCGGGTCGGCGAGCTGCTGCTCGACGGCCTGCCGGAGCCAGGTGACGTACTTGCTCCCGTCGACGACCGCCGAGGCGCCCAGCGACCGGGCGAACCGCCGGTGCATGCCGATGATGTCGTCGTAGGACACCTGCTCCCGGAGCGCGTCCGTGAAGTGCAGGCACTCCTTGCCGAGCAGGGAGCAGGGCCCGCAGCCTCGGCCGGCGTCCTTGTGGCTGTAGTCGGGCATCTGCGTGAAGTTGTTCAGCTCGCCGACGTAGTGGGCGCCCCGGATCCGGGTGGTCATGTCGCGCCCGATGAGGGTCGAGCCCGAGAACAGCGTGCCGACGACGAAGACCGAGGTCGGCGGGCGGTCCTGCCCGTCGCGGAGCCTGGACCGGAGGTTCGCGAGCCGGCCAGGCTGAACGGGGGCCCCTTGCTTCTCAGCGTCCATGTTCACGCCCACGGGAAGGATGAGTACCAGCCGGCCGGAACGAGACGACCGTGCAGAGCATTGTGCACGCTACCGCCGCCGAGCGCGGCCTTCTTCACGTCCGGCGGCGCTTCGGCTGGCGGCGCTTGGGGGTGGAGCGCCGGCGCTGCGGCTTCTTGCGGGCGGGCTGCTGTTGGGCGTTGCGGCCGCGGGAGCTGTTGGCGGTGCGGCCGCGGACGATCCCGATCAGTTCCTCCATGAGGTCGGTCGTCACGGCCTCAAGCCAGGCCAGGCCGATCTGGGACTGGGGAGCGTCGGTCACGGTGCGGTAGGTGAGGTCCCGGCGGTGGTGGAGGCGGGCCAGAGACTGCGGAAGCAGCAGGGCGCCGGCCCCCGACGCCACCAGCTCGATCGCGGCAGCGGTGGTCTCGGGACGGGTGAAGGCGGGCTGCCCGGGGCGGTCGTCCCAGGTCAGGACCTCGTCGAGCGGCTCGAACACGTCCTCGTCGGCGAGATCGGCAAGCTCCAGCTCCTCCACCGCGGCGACCGCGTGGTCCTTGGGCACCACCACGACGGTCGTCTCCAGGTAGAGCGGGATCACGTGGAGGCCCTCGCGGTCGACGGGCAGGCGCACGAACGCCGCGTCCACATCGCCCTTCCGCAGCAGGGGGACGACTTCGGCGGCGGGGAACTGCATCAGCCGAAGCGGCACATCCCGCACCCGCTCGGCCCACACCCCGGCCCACTTTCCGGGCGTCACTCCCGGCACGTAGGCCAGCCGGAACTCACCTTCGGTCACCGCCCCAGCCTAGCCACGTCCAGGCGGCCCCCCGCCGCTGGCTACCCTTGAGGTCATGAGCGCGTCCAAGGCGAAGACCCCGCAGACCATGAAGCCCGCGACCGCGGCCAAGAAGCTGGGGATCCTGCTGTCGGCAGCGCCCACCGAGTTCCAGGAGGGCCCTGTCTCCCGGGACGAACTGAACGCGCTTCAGGCTGCCCCGCCCGCCTGGCTCGCCGACCTTCGCCGCGAGGGCCCCCACCCCCGCCAGGTCATCGCCGCCAAGCTCCGTGTCTCCGCGTCAGGTCTGGCCCGCGCCGGCATCACGGGCCCCCTCACCACCGCGGAGATCGAGGACCTGAAGGCCGAGAACCCCGACTGGCTGGTACGCGAGCAGGCCATCCGGGCCAAGGTCCGCGAAGAGGAACTCCGCCTCAAACAGCAGCGCGCCAAGTCCTGACTCACCTCATGCCCCCGGCCGAGCTGCGGCCGTCCCGCAGCCCGACCGGTGTCCAGGCCTTCTTGCTGGTCATCGGGCCGTTACACGCTTGTGGGTGTGGCCTCGAAGCGTGCGAGGGTGCGCCAGACGGCGACGAAGGCAGCGAGTGCGGCTGTCGCGGTGCACAGCGCGACGATCTGCCAGAGACTGGTCCAGGGCAGTGCCAGAGGTGGATGGTCGATGACGCGGCTCAGCGTGACGTGCTGCAGTCCGAGCACCGCTCCCGCGGAGAGGATCGAGACCAGGGTGCCGACGGCCACCGCCAGCACTGCCTCGCTGACGACGATGCCGACGATCTGCCGGTGGGTGGCGCCGGTGAGGGTGAGGGCGCCGATCTCTCGCCGTCGCGCGGAGACGCTCGTCACGAGGGTGTTGACGAGGGCCAGGAGGGCGTAGGCCATCACGATGCCCAGGATGACGACGTTCGCGAGGTGCGAGTCCTCCTTCTCGGCCTGGCTCGCTCGGGCCACGTACGTCGAGACGGGCTCGATTCGCACGCCCGCTTCGCGCAGTTCTCTCAACTGCGGTGTCGCGCTCTTGCCGGGGAGGGTGCGGAGGAACGCTGTGCCGGGCGTCATGCTTCCCGGGAGCTCGGCGGGCACGTAGGCCGCACCGCCTCCGAGCACTGAGTCGACAACGGCGGCGACATGCACGGTGACGCGATGACCGTTGCCGATCCGCGCCACGAGGAGCTGGCCGATCCGCAGGTCGGCGGAGGCGGCCAGGTCGCGGCTCACCACGATGGCATCGGCGGGGAGCGCGTCGAGCGAGCCTTGCCGCACCCGTGGCGTCACCACGTCGCCGAGGGCGCTGAGGTCGACGCCTCGCGCGTCGACCGTGTCGAGGACCTGGCCGCCCTTCGTGGCCAGGGTGACGACCTCGTCGGTCACTTCGACGCTCCGGACGCCGCCGGCGTGGCGCAGGGCGGAGACGGCTGGGAGATTGAAGGTGCCGTCGAAGTCCGGAGTGGCGACGAAGTCGGCCCGGACCGCGGCAGTGCGCTGGCGGGCGGCCGCGTCACGGCCGGAATCCTGCATGCTGATCATCCCGCCGAACATGCCGACGGCGAGGACGACCGGCGTCACGATGGCAGCCACACGGCGTCCCCCGTTGAGGGTGCTCTGCCGCAGGACCAGCGCGAGCGCGCCGAAGCGCATCAGCGGCCAGGTCACGACCCGTGCCACAGGGCGGACCAGCGCCGGCGAAAGAATCGCGAGACCCGCCGCGCAAAGGATCGGCACCTCGAAATAGGTTCCGGGATTGGCGGCGCTCGAAGGGCTGATCACGGCGAACACGAGCGCGACCGTGATGGCGACGGCCAGGATCAGGCCACCGAGGATCCACCGCACCGGTGACATCACGCGGGGCGAGGCCATCGTCTCCCGCAGGGCGTCGAGGGGCTCGGCGCGAGACGCGCGCCATGAGGCGGCGGCGGAGCCGAGCACCGCCGCTCCGATGCCGACCAGGAACGCGATCACCAACGCCACGGGGTGGAAACCGACGTGGAACCACTCCGGTGCCAGGCTGTTGGCCACCATCCAGGACCGCAGCAGCAGGCTGGCGGGGATTCCGAGCAGGCACCCCAGCAGCGCCGCGGCGGCGCCGACCACCACGGTCTCCGCACGGACCATCCTCCGGATCCGCGCGGGCGAGGCGCCCACCAGACTCAGCAGCGCCAGCTCGCGCGACCGCTGCTCGACGACGAAGGCGAACGTCGCGATCAGGACGAACACCACCACCAAGACCGACAGCCCGGTGGTCATCTGCACGACGGACCGGGCTTTGCCGATACCGCCGACAGTGGGCGGATCCGCCACTCGCCGCAGGTCGCCGGAGAGCACTCCGGCGGTCTCGCTGGGCACATGAGCACGAACTGCGGAGGCCGGCGCCTGGACGGCCACCGCGTTCACAGCCGGGGACAGGCGAGCGGCCTCCGCGTCAGTGAAGAAGACCGCGTCCTCGAACGGCTTGCGCTCTGCCGCGCCGACGACGGTGTACCACGCCGTTCCCAGCGGCGTCACCACCCTGACCTGCTCACCCAGGGGAGCGGAGCCGGTGTCGTCGGCCGTCACGACGATCTGGTGGTCATCGACCGGCCGATGCCCGGAGAGCAGCTTGTAGGAGGCGAGGGACGACGAGGACCATCCGTGCCCCACAGCCTCCGCCCCGCCCCCGGTCAGGCTTCGAACCGCGAAGCTGCGATCCACCACGGCCGGGCCGGCGCGCTGGGCGCGTTCCACGGCCTCTCGGGGCAGGCCCGCCGGGGCCGGCAACGGCGTCCCGAGGCCGTCGACCGGGACGACGACGCTCTGAGCCGCCGCGAAACGCTGGGGCCCTGGTGAGGGCGTACTCGTGGTCGCCGACAGGACGTGAACGCTGGCGGCCGTGATCATCGTCCCGACCGCCAGGGCCACGAACGCTCCCACGAAGCTCGACCAGCGCTGCCGCACGCTGGCCAGTCCCAGCTCCCAGGTCAGCCGGTCAACCCCGCGCACGGACGGCTCCCTCACCGGAACGGTCCGGCGCGTGGCCGTCCTGACCATCGGCCCATCGACCGGACTCCAGCAGCGCCATGCGCGCGGCGATCCTCTCCGCGCTCGCACCGGCCAGCTCGCCGACGAGACGCCCGTCGGCGAGGAACGCCACCCGCTGGGCGTGTGCCGCGGCCACGGGGTCGTGCGTCACCATGATCACGGCCGTTCCGCTCTGCGCCACGGTGTCACGCAGCAGGCGGAGGACCTCCCGCGACGAACGGATGTCCAGAGCCCCGGTGGGCTCGTCCGCGAACAGCACCCGGGGGCGGGCGACGAGCGCACGCGCGACCGCCACCCGCTGCTGCTGACCGCCCGAAAGCTGTGTCGGCAGGTGGTCGGCGCGGTCGGCGAGTCCCACCCGGTCCAGCGAGCGTGCCACCTGGTCCGGGTCGGGTACACGGCCTGCCAGCCGTACCGGCAGCTCCACATTCTGCTTCGCCGTCAGCGTCGGGATCAGGTTGAACGCCTGGAAGACGAACCCGGTGTGGTCACGCCGCAGCTCGGTCAACGCCCGCCGCGGCAGACGGGACGGATCCTGCCCGGCCAACCACACCTGGCCCTCGTCCACACGGTCCAACCCGGCAGCACAGTGCAGCAACGTCGACTTGCCGGAGCCCGACGGCCCCATGATCGCGGTGAACGTCCCAGGTCCGAAGTCGAGCGACACGCCATCCAGGGCGGCCACCTCGGCCTGACCGCCCCCGTAACGGCGAACCACGTTGTCCAGCCGCACCACTACTGGAAGGGCGTCCACCGGGGCCAGGCCGCCGCGATTCCGGCGTCTTCCTACAAGGCGCACTGCAACTCATTTCTCCCGCGGGGTAGGCGCCACTCATCGAGCTCGACGCGTCGGCGAGCTGGCGAAGCTCATGGGTCGAGTCTTGAGGTCGGTGACACCGCCTCGCCATTGGGGAGCACCCCGAACGATCCCCGATCTTCCCGAGGGTCCTTCTCAGGGTTGTCCCGCAACAGCGGGGAGACACGGCCGGTCACGATGCCTGTGACCGGCTGTTCCGCGGCGCAGGCGTGCCGTCCGTCGGCGGCCCGAGGGCGGTCGAACGAAGGACCCTGGCTCGGGCTGATGGGCGATCTCCGGCACGCCCGCGGAGTTGCCGCCGCAGCCAGCGAGGCCGTAAGTGCCGGGGCTGAAGAGCGCAGAGCGCCCCAGGTGCAGTGGGCCATCGATCCAGCCCGTGAGCCCGGCGACGGAAAGACCGTCGAAGCCGGGCGAGTGCCCGCGTCAGCAGGACAACGCCGCGCACCGCGGATGGGGTGAGCGTCCAGGCGGCCGGGGCCGGGCGTTCAGGAGGGGACGCGTGAGGTCCCGTCGCCCCGGCAGGCGAGCAGGAGC
This sequence comes from Actinomadura sp. NPDC000929, assembly GCF_040492065.1. Lineage (NCBI taxonomy): Bacteria > Bacillati > Actinomycetota > Actinomycetes > Streptosporangiales > Thermomonosporaceae > Actinomadura > Actinomadura sp. NPDC000929. The sequence continues at coordinate 34,787 of NZ_JBEUPA010000043.1, forward strand.
TGAGATGCCCACGATCGAGACATGCGGCAGCCGCTAGAGGAGGCGCGCGGCAAGCCCGTCAGGTGACCGCCGGGGTGCCCGAACCTCCCTCGGCCCCCGCTTAGGCGAAGGGCGGCGGACCGCTTCCGACCAGCGTGATGACGTCGGACCAGGCTTGCGAACCGTTGAGCGTGACCTGCCCCTCGCGGCCGTCGGGCAGCCTCAGCGTCTGGTCGTGAGAGCCGTCGGCATCGAAGTCGGCGATGGTCGCGGTCCCGGACCATTCCCGCTGCTTGGCGCGCAGATCGACGTAGACCTCGATCTCGGTTCCCGCGCTGTCGATCAGGGTGGCGGACCCCCGGTACCGGCTCACGCCGGGGCCTTCTCATCACGGCTGGTGCGGAATGTGTTCATAAGACGAACCCTAGTGCGAGGGTCGGACGTTCCCAGGCCGCCGCTGAAGCGCTCGGGGGATACCCTTCGTTGGACGAGTGGCGTCGCGCCCGGCGGCGCCGAACACGTGCCTGGATCGACCCCGACCCATCCGGCCTGACGAACGGCCCGGTGTCGGCTGCTTCACCGATCAGAAATCCTCCGCCACGTCGTCAGTTCTGGCAGCCCCTCGCCACCCGCGGAAGGATTGACGACCATGACCGACGCCACGCCGCCAGGCGCCGACACGGCCGCGTTCATCGCGGCCGCCCGCTCGGATGACACGGCGCAGTTCGCGCTCATCACGGAGCGCCACCGGCGTGAGCTGCAGGTGCACTGCTACCGGATGCTCGCGAACTACGAGGACGCCCAGGACATGACGCAGGAGACGTTCCTGCGGGCGTGGAACAAGCGGGCGTCGTTCAAGGGCCACGCTTCGCCGCGGACCTGGCTGTACCGGATCGCGACGAACACCTGCCTCGACTTCCTGGAGAAGCGCAACGACCGCACACCCGTGCCCGCCGACCTGCCGGACGCGGGCTCGGAAGTGATCTACCTGCAGCCCTACCCGGACCGGATGCTCCCGGAGGACCCGCAGGAATCGCTGGTGGCGCGGGAGACGATCGAGCTGGCGTTCATCGTCGCCGTCCAGCACCTGCCGCCGCGGCAGCGGGCGGTGTTCATCCTCCGCGACGTCCTCGGCTGGCCGGCGTCGAAGGTCGCGGGCGCCCTCGAACTGACCGTCGCATCGGTGACCAGCGCACTGCAGCGGGCGCGCGTGACGATGCGCGAGCAGCTGCCCGGCCGCCGCCTCGACTGGCGGAGCCCCGCCACGAACGAGCTGTCGCAGGACGAGCGCGGCGTGGTGAAGTCGTACATCGACGCCCATGAGCGCAACGACCTCGACGGGCTGACGGCCCTGCTGCGCGACGACCTGCGCTTCGTGATGCTGCCCGAGCGGGGCACCTTGACCGTCACGGCCAAGGACGCGGTGGACGGCTGGGTCTCCGGCGGGCTCTTCCAGCGCGGCCGCGACGACTGGCGCTGCATCGCCACGACGGTCAACCGCATGCCTGCCGCCGTGCTCTACCTCCGCACCCCCGGCGACCCGGAGTACCGCTTGTTCAACATCGCGGTCCTGCGCATCGTCGACGGGAAGATCGCCGAGCTCACCGGATTCGACGCCACCGACAAACCATGGCTGGACCTGCCCGCGACGCTGTGATCGGACAAGTCCAGCGCACGGTCGGCGGCACCGAAGTCACCGCGGAACACCACCGCCCCGCCAGCGTCGCCGGCGGGGCGTCTTCAAGCCATCGCGGTCAACGACGCCGTCGTCCTCATCTTCCGAGCATTCGGCCCGCGCTCACCGCCTCGTCTCGTACCGGGTCAGCACCACGCCGCCGGGAAAGGTCCGCGTCTCGACCAGGTCCAGGTTCACCCAGCTGTCCAGCGCGGTGAAGAACGGCGCGCCGCCGCCCACCAGGACCGGGTGGGTGACCAGCACGTACTCGTCGACCAGCCCGGCCCGCATCGCCGCGGCGGCGAGTGTGGCGCCGCCGATGTCCATCGGGCCGCCGTCCTCGCCCTTGAGCCGGGTGATCTCGGTGACCGCGTCGCCGGTGACCAGGCGGGCGTTCCAGTCGACCTTCCTGATCGTGGAGGAGAACACCACCTTCGGCATGTCCCGCCAGCGGCGGGCGAACTCGATGTGCGCCGGTGTGGCGCCGGGCTGCTGGTCGGCGGTCGGCCAGCTGGAGCTCATCGTCTCCCACAGTCTGCGCCCGTACAGCGACAGCTCCGTCGCCCCCACCCGGTCGGACCACCACTGGAACAGCTCGTCGCTCGGGGCGCTCCAGCCGATGTCGTCGCCGGGCGCGGCGACGTAGCCGTCCACGCTCAGGTTCATGCCGAAGGTCAGTTTCCGCATCGTGCCAGCCTCCTGTGGGTCGATCGCACAAGTACTGACGGGCGCGGCGCGGAAACCTAATCGGTGCGCGATCTGCGTCCGCAAGCAGTGGATCCAACGGCTGCGCGAGACGTCGGTGACATGACACACCCGCCCCGACTTGCTTAACTATGGACGACCTTGTCGTTACTGTCGTACCCCCAGGGTCGGCGAAGCGGTGACCGGAGGTAGCGATGAGGTCCGGACGGTGGATGCTCGTCGCCTGGCTGACCATCGGAGCGCTCGCCGCGGGGCAGCGCCACTACTACACCCAATTCGACGGCAGCTGCGCCCGAGTCGCCACCATCGGAATCACCCTGGCCACCGGTCCGCTCAACTACATCGGTCTCAACCCCACCGCCAACTGCAAGGTTCCCCAGCCGAGCAAATGACACGTCGGGCTCTACGACCGCCCGCGCCGTGTCCCTGGCCGTGCCAGGCTCTCCACGCCGAGCCTCCGGCGCCCGTCATGCGTCAGATTCCGTAGCAGCAGGCCGCCGACCAGAAGGCCGCCAGGGTCCAGGCGATCAGCACGCCCAAACCTTCCCAGGGGGAGAGCGGCGAGGTCGATGGTCGCCTGGATGGCGAGTCCGGCGTTCATAGGGGAGACCTGCCAGAGCAGGGCGGTGAGCGCCAGGTACACGCGGCGGTCGGCGAGGGCACCTCATGACGCTCTGACGTGCCCCCGGCGGGCTGGGGCGGTATATCGCCCGCGTATCGAAAATCGCATACGTGCTGATAACACGGCGCTGTCTTTACTTGGGACATGGCCTCCAGCGAATTGGGTTCGATCTACAGCGAAGCGACCTCGGTCCGTCGCGCCCAAGAGATGGCCGAGCGGTCTTCCTCGTCCATGCCGACAACAGGCCTCACGGTCTTTGGATGCGGCAAGGACGAAGCCGCCTTTTTCCAGGAGATGGGGGCACGCCTCGGATTGTCGCTTACCCTCACTGAGGCCGCCGTCTGCGAGACCAACGCCGAACTGGCACGTGGCAACCGATGCATCAGCGTGAACCACAAGACTCAGGTCACCGATCCCACGCTTCTGGCGCTCAGCAAAGCCGGTGTGGAATACATCTCCACAAGAAGCATCGGCTGCAACCACATCGACCTGGAGTACGCCGCGCGCGTCGGCATCTCGGTCGGGAATGTCGCCTACTCGCCGGACAGCGTGGCCGACTACACGTTGATGTTGATGCTGATGGCCGTCCGCCACGCGAAATCCACCATCCGCCGCACCGACGCTCATGACTATCGGCTGAGCGACACTCGCGGCAAGGAGTTGCGGGACCTGACCGTCGGGGTGATCGGCACAGGCCGCATCGGCACAGCGGTCATCCACCGCCTGCGAGGTTTCGGCTGCCGCGTGCTGGCCCACAACAACCGATCTCACGCCTCGAACGACCACGTGCCGTTCGACGAACTGATCGAACTGAGCGACATCGTGACGCTCCACACCCCGCTCACCGCGGACACCCACCATCTCCTCGACCGCCGTCGCATCGAGCGGATGAAGCCCGGCGCGTACATCGTCAACACGGGTCGCGGACCGCTGCTCGACACCGATGCGCTCCTCGCCGCGCTGGAGAGCGGCAGGCTGGCCGGCGCGGCACTGGACGTCCTCGAAGGCGAGGAAGGCATCTTCTACGCCGACTTCCGGAACAGGCATTTCGAGAACGAGGCCCTGAAGCGACTGCAGCGCCTGCCGAATGTGCTGATCAGTCCGCACTCCGCCTATGACACCGAGCACGCCCTGAAAGACATCGTCGAGAACACTCTCATCAACTGCCTGAAATTCGAGAGCGGGAGAACAGCATGAGCAGATTGAAGGTCGGAGTCATCTTCGGAGGCGTCAGCGAGGAACATCCCGTCTCCGTCAAGTCGGCGCGCGAGGTGGCGAGGAACCTCGACACCGAGAAGTACGAGCCGCTCTGGATCGGCATCACGGCCGACGGCGATTGGAAACTGTGCGACGGCCCCGCCGCGGACTGGGAGAACGGCCGCGCCCGTCCCGTCACGTTGTCACCCGACCGAAGCGTGCACGGTCTGCTGGTCATGGGACAGGGGGGCTACGAGACGGTGCGCCTCGACCTCGTCTTTCCCGTACTTCACGGCAAGCTCGGCGAAGACGGCGCGATCCAGGGCCTGTTGGAGCTCTCCGGCATCCCCTACGTCGGCTGCGACATCCAGGGCTCGGCCGTGTGCATGGACAAGTCCCTGGCCTACACCGTCGCCAGGAACGCAGGAATCGCCACGCCGAATTTCTGGGTCGTCGCGGAGAACGAGAAGGTCGACTCCGACCGTATCCCTTATCCCGTGTTCGTGAAGCCGGCGCGATCAGGTTCATCGTTCGGCGTCAGCAAAGTCACCGATAAAGACGATCTGCCGAGCGCGCTGAGCGCAGCGCGACAGTACGACTCGAAGGTTCTGATCGAGGAGGCGGTGGCCGGCGGCGAGATCGGCTGCGCGGTCCTCGAAGAACGATTCGGCCTGGTCACCGGCGAGGTGGACCGCGTCGACCTCTCGCACGGATTCTTCAGAATCCACCAGGAGGACTCCCCCGAGACCGGCTCGGAGAACTCGACGTTCATCGTTCCCGCCGACATCTCCGACGACTCGCGCCGGCTCGCACAACAGACCGCCAAGACCATCTACCGCGTCCTGGGCTGCAAGGGGCTCGCCCGCGTCGACATGTTCCTCACCGACGACGGACAGGTGGTGCTCAACGAGGTCAACACCATGCCCGGCATGACCTCCTACAGCCGCTACCCGCGGATGATGGCCGCCGCGGGATTGTCGCTCTCGGACGTGATCGACCGGCTCATATCGATGACACTGCACGGGAAGAAGCGGTGAACGACGACTTCGTCTACGTTGACGACTGGGTGTCGGGAATCCGCTGGGATGCCAAGTACGCCACCTGGGACAACTTCACCGGCAAACCGGTTGACGGATATCTCGCGAATCGAATCGTCGGCACCCGGTCCCTGTGCGCGGCCCTGGAGCAGGCACGCGAGAAGGCGGCCTCCCTTGGCTTCGGGCTGCTTCTCTGGGACGGGTATCGCCCCCAACGCGCCGTCGACTGCTTCCTGCGCTGGTCGGAACAGCCCGAGGATGGCCGGACCAAGTCGCACCACTACCCGAACATCGACCGGGCCGAGATGGTCAAGAAGGGATATGTGGCCGCGAAGTCGGGCCACAGCAGGGGCGGCGCCGTCGATCTGACCCTCTATCACCTTGCCACCGGTGAGCTCGTCCTCATGGGTGGCGGCCATGACCTCATGGACCCGATCTCACGTCATCAAGCCAGCGAAATCACGCCATCCGAGGCCCGAAACCGTGAGCATCTCCGATCCATCATGGAGGACTGCGGATTCGATCGTTACGACTGCGAATGGTGGCACTACACGCTGAGAAACGAGCCCTATCCTGATGTCTACTTCGACTTTCCCATCACGTGATCGGAGCCTCCATTGCATCTCGCAGTGGGGGGCTCTGGACCGCAACGATGAGGTCGTCATGCGGCGCACCGGCCTGTCCGGGCTGGAGGTATTCCTGGGGGGGATCGATCCATCGCGACTGCACGACTGGGCCTCCGACGGATACCGCTCAAGCGAGGAGTATCTGTTCTGGTCCCGTAAGGTCTGCGGTCTGGCGTGTCTGCAGTCGCTGCTCCGCGGCTGGACCGACATCCGGCTGTCGATGGGTGAACTCCTCGCGCAGGCCCTCGACTGGGGCTGCTACGTGGTGGAGCCCTCCGGCAAGGTCCAAGGACTCATCTACCGGCCGTTCATGGCCTGGGTCGATTCACAGTTCGGATTGCACTGCGAACTGGTCGAGCACACGCCCATTCAGGTATCCCACCGAGAGGTGGGGCCCGGGCAGGTCCTGATCGCGTCAGTATCACCCGAGATTCGCGACCCGAACACTCGCGAGCCCCAACGTGGGGGTCACCTTGTGCTGGTCTATGCGGTCGATGACGGTGTAGTGCGCTTCCATAATCCGTCAGGCTATTCCCACAATTCAGACTCCGCATCGCTGCCCATGCAGACGTTCGAACGCTTTCACGCGAGACGCGGAATATTGATCAGGAGGACATCGTGAACCCAGGCGAGCCGCCACCGCGCGTGGTTGTCGCCGGTGGCCATTCGGCAGGGCACATCGAGCCCGCGATGAACTTCGCCGACGCCCTGCGCCGTCTGGAGCCCGCGGCCGAGATCACCGCCCTCGGCACCGTCCGCGGCCTGGACACCACGCTCATTCCCGCCCGTGGCCACCCGCTCGAACTCATCCCGCCGGCGCCGCTGCCGCGCAAACTGAACCGGGCCCTGCTGCAGACGCCGGGCAGGCTGCGCGACTCGGTGCGGGCGGCCGAGGCCGTGCTCGACCGCGTCCGGGCCGAGGTCGTGGTGGGCTTCGGCGGCTACGTGGCCATGCCGGCCTACCTTGCCGCGCACAGGAAGGGCCTGCCGATCGTCGTCCACGAGGCGAACGCCCGGCCCGGAGTGGCCAACCGGCTGGCGGCCCGGATGACGACGCACGTGTTCACCGCCGCGCCGAGTGTCCGGCTGGCTCACGCCACCGCCATCGGTATCCCCCTGCGGCCGGCGATCAGCGGGCTCGACCGGTCCGTGCTGCGCGACGCCGCCCGGCGGCGGTTCGGGCTGCGCCCCGACGGGCCGGTGCTGATGGTCACCGGCGGTTCGCAGGGCGCCAGGTCGATCAACGCCGCGGTGTCCGGTGCGGCTGCGACGTTGCGAGCGGCCGGCGTGCAGGTGCTGCACATCACCGGGGCGCAGCACGCGGTCGAAGCGCCGGACCGCGGCCCCGCCGACCCGCCCTACGTCGTCATGGCCTACGTGGACGAGATGCAGTACGCCTACGCCGCGGCAGACTTCGTGATCTGTCGCTCGGGGGCGATGACGTGCGCCGAACTGGCCGCCGTCGGCCTGCCGGCCGCGTACGTCCCGCTACCGCTGCGCGGCGGTGAGCAGCGGCTGAACGCCGAGCCGGTCATCGCGGCCGGTGGGGCACTGCTCGTCGACGACGCCGACCTCGACGCGGCTTGGATCGAGACCACCCTAATCCCGGTGCTCGACGATCCCGAGCGGATCGCGGCGATGGCGGCCCGCGCGTCGGCTGCCGGCGCACCGGACGCGGACGTCGTCCTGGCCCGGCACGTGCTCACCGCGGTCGCGGAGCGACGCGACCGAACACGCGGATACGGCGCCGGTTCCCGGCACGCCGAGTCTTCGCCGCCGGCCGCGGATGCGTACGACGGAGGGCACCAGCGATGATCGACGGCCGGACGCGCACAGGTCCGGCGAGCGACGCGGCTGCACCGGCCAGGCTGGAATCCGCGCGGGGTGAGCGAGAGCGTTCCGGCGTGTGCTCGTGTGATGCTCTTGGCGATCGCCATACCAAGGCAGACACCTACATGGCCGCTGCGGAGCGACTATTCGTCCTGCGCGGTGCCGCCGCGTGCCGATCCGGTTCGGAACTGCCGAGCCGACAACGGTTCGGTGGACGCCGGGCGCCTCATGCCTCCAGGACCTGCACTCCGGCATCCGCGAGGGCCGCCCCCGTGTCCGGATCGACCGGAGCGTTCGTGATGACCACGTCCAGGTCGGTGGCATCGCAGACCTTCGCCATGCCGGTGCCCGGGAACTTGCCGACGTCGGCGACGAGGACCACCTGCCCGCTGGCCGCGATCATGGCTCGTTTGACCGGCACCTCGACCACCGTCGTGTCCATGACGGTTCCGGTCGGCCGTATCCCGCTGGTGCCGAGGACGAGCCGGTCCGCGTGGATCTGCCGCAGGTTGTCCTCCGTCAGGTAGCCCACCAGCGACCGGTAGTCACGGCGCAGCATGCCGCCGAGAACGACGAGTTGGACGTGCTGGTCGTCGGCCAGCGTCTCGACCACCGGGAGGCTGCTGGTGACGACCGTCAGCGCCCGGCCCCGCAGGTGCCGCGCCACCATGTGCGCGGTCGTGCCGATGTCGAGCAGCACCGTCTCGCCGTCCTGGATCATCTCGGCGCAGCGCAGCGCGACGGCGTCCTTCTCGGCGGGCCGGACCTCGGCGACGTCCGTGAAGGGGTCGTCATGGCCCTCGACCGGCATCGCACCGCCGTGCACCCGTTTGAGCAGGCCCTCCTCGTCGAGCTTCTGCAGATCGCGGCGTATGGTGGCGAGGCTCGCCGCCAAGCGCTCGGCCAGCGTCTCCGCCGTCACCGGCCCTTCGGAGCGAAGGACGCGGAGGATCAGCTCATGGCGTCGGTCCCGGAGCATGCGTCGACCGTACTCGCGCAAGACCGATCACCACCAGACATTCTCGATCACGCTCTTGCGCGTCGGCTCTCGTGGGCGCACGAACCCGACAGACGCTCCCACCTGACCGCCGTCGCGGCGAACCGACCGACACCTCCGGCAATTTCAAGCAAGAACGCTCACATGTGTGAACGATCCTGACGACTCTTGCGTGCCTTGTCCTACCCGGGGCACAATTCAGCGCACTGCCCGCCCAGGGCGGAGGCCATGGGCTGGGACGCCTCGTTGCCATGGAGGGTGCGCGATGACCGGACTGAAGCGACTTACGGGAAAGGGTCTGGTCTCCCTCGTGACGGGCGCCGTGCTGGCGCTCACCGTGGGCACGTCCGCCGCGAGCGCGGACGCGGGCGAGGACAGGAACGCGCGGGCCCGTGCCACCTCGGCCGTCGACGCGATGATGGGGTTCTACGACCAGGCGAGCGGACGCTGGCAGCCCGAGAGCCCCTGGTGGCAGTCGGGCAACGCGCTCCAAGCGCTCCTCGACTACATGGCGCGGACCCGCTCGACCCGATACCTGCCCCAGGTGAAGAACACCATCGAGCTCCAGCGCAAGCCGCTGCCCTGGTGGCCGCAGGGCGACGGCGAGTTCCGCGCGGACTCCACCGACGACACCGGCTGGTGGGCGCTGGCGATGGTCCGCATGTACGACCTCACCCGCGACACCAGGTACCTGAAGATCGCCGAGACCGACGAGGCGTACATGCGCCAGTACTGGGACGACACCTGCGGCGGCGGCATCTGGTGGGACCTGCCCGGGAAGACCTACAAGAACGCCATCAGCAACGAGCTCTACCTCAAACTGGCCGCCTCCCTGCACAACCGGATCCCGGGCGACACCGAGTACCTCGCCCGCGCGCGCCAGACCTGGCGCTGGTTCGCCCGCAGCGGGATGATCAACGGATCCCACCTGGTCAACGACGGCCTGGCGACGCAGAGCGGAAACTGCGGCAACAACGGCGGCACCACCTGGACGTACAACCAGGGCGTGATCCTGGGCGGCCTGACGGAGCTGCACCGCGCCACCGGCGACCCGTCCCTGCTCGCCACCGCCCGGCGGATCGCCGACGCCGTGACCACCGACCCGGGCCTGTCACCGCGCGGAATCCTCACCGAACCCTGCGAGGCCGCCGCCACGTGCAACTCCGACCAGGCGGCGTTCAAGGGCATCTTCGCGCGGAACCTCGCCGAACTCGACCGCGCGCTCCCCGGCCACCCGTACCGGAGCTACCTGACGACCCAGGCCCGCTCCGCCTTCACCTACGGACGGAACAACGCCGACCAGTACGGCCTGCGCTGGACGGGCCCGTTCGACCAGGCCGACATCGCCCGCCAGGAGTCCGCCGTGAGCCTGCTCATCGCCGTCCTGTAACCCCTGAGCGAACGGACTCGCCCCCCACGACGACGCCGCCACATCCGCCACGCCACGTGAAGGCGGCATGGACGCGGTGCCGCCGCACCATGCTTCGACAATTCACGTCAGGTATGACCGACATCGCCGGTTGGGAACTATGTCCAGGCGGGATCACGGCCGGTCAGGCCGACGATGCGGTCCAAGGTGGGTGCGTCCGCCGGCACCGCGACCTCCGGTCCGTACATGCCCATCTCCCGCCCCTGCTCCACGCTGGCGAACACCGTGTCGTGCAGATGCGTCAGCAGGTCGGCGGGCAGTTCCAGCCGCTGCCCGGTCGCGACCGCAAGGTCCCAGGCGTGCATGGCCAGCTCGCCGACGATCATGTCGCCCAGGACGGGCGCGGGCAGCGTCTGCGGTGTGCCCATGCTCGTCTCGCCCTCCCAGGCGCTCGGCGGCGCCCACGACGACGTGATGTCGTCCAGCAGGGCGAGCAGGTGGCCGCGCCAGTCGCCGGCCGCCAGGTCCACCTCGGACTCGGTGCCCGCCGGCTGCGGAACGGACTCCTTGCGGCCGCCGCCGGCGAGCGACGGGCCCCAGAAGAGGAGGTGGTTGACCAGTGCCCGCACGTCGTACTCCGTGCACGGAGTCTTGTTGGCGAGCTGGTCGTCGGTGATGGTGCGGGCGACTGCGGCCATGGCCTCGGCAGCGTTGGACAGATGTGACATGGCAGCGACGCTAGGCGGCCCGGGCCGGAGGGGTATTGGACAAAGGCGACATACACTCTGCTGAGTGGAGCGGGACGTTCGTGAGCTGCGGGGTGCGTGGACCAGGTATCAGCGCCACACGTTTCACAGCCCGTCGCCGGCGCTCGCACCATGGGTGGAGCGGTACTGGGAGGCTCGCTGGGACTACGCCGAGCCCTACCGGCAGAAGATCGTGCCGTACCCGAACGTGCACCTGTCGTTCGGCGGCGGCCGCGCGGACGTCAACGGCGTGTGCAGCGGCTACCAGATCAAGGTTCTCGAGGGCCGCGACCAGGTCTTCGGCGTCGCGTTCCGGCCGGGCTGCTTCCGCCTGTTCCTCGGTGCCTCCGTCTCGACGATCACCGACCGCGTTGTCCCGGCGACCGAGGTGTTCGGCCCGGACCTGCCCACGACGCTCGACGTGCCGACCGTGGAAGCCTTCCTGCTGAGACACCTGCCGGACGACGACCCCCGGGTGCGCCAGGCGGTGGCTTCGGTCGAGCTGATCGCCAAGGACAAGGCCCTGACCAGGGTCGAACGCCTCGCCGGCGAGCTGGGGCTGAGCATGCGGGGGCTGCAACGGCTTTTCGCGGAGTACGTCGGCATCGGCCCCAAGTGGGTGATCCGCCGCTACCGCCTGCACGAGGTGACCGCACGCATGGCCGCTGGCGGGGCGATCGACTGGGCCGCGCTGGCGGCCGACCTCGGCTATGTCGACCAGGGCCACTTCATCCGCGACTTCAAGGGCATGTTCGGCGAGCGACCGACCTGGTACGCGCAGCGGTATTAGTCCGCGTTCCCGCGACACCCACGGCGGCGCGCTCGACGACATCGCGCTGGCAACCGACCCGTCCCCCCTGAACCGGAGGAGAGGTCACGACGGCAGGAGCGCCGGGCGGGTGTCCGCCGGGTGAGTGGACAGCCGCGGCGGCTCGATGTCACAGGCGTGCACCAGCCGGTGTCTTGATGTCGACTGCACCAACCCGTTGGGCCGCGCTCAATGGCACTCTCCGAAAGAGGACCGTGTCGTGGACGCACCGCGTGAGGGCCGCCGGCAGCCAGGGCCGCCGGAGAAGGAGAAGGCTCGAGATGTGGGCGAGCTCGTCGCCGACCCGGAGACCGAGGCGTTCCTCGCCCACCGGAACATGCTGTTCACTGTCGCCTACGAGATGCTCGGATCGGCGGCCGACGCGGAGGACGTCCTGCAGGAGACCTGGCTGCGATGGGTGAAGGCCGACGTGGGGCAGGTGCGCGATCAGCGCGCCTATCTGGTCCAGATCACGACCCGCCAATCGATCAACCGATTGCGCAGCATGAGACGCCGCAGGGAGGCCTACGTCGGTCCCTGGCTGCCCGAACCGCTGCTCACCACACCGGACGTGGCCGAGAACATCGAGCTCGCCGAGAGCGTGTCCATGGCGCTGATGCTCGTGCTGGAGACGCTGTCACCGACCGAACGCGCCGTGTTCGTGCTGCGCGAGGCCTTCGGGCTCGGCTATGGCGAGATCGCGGCCGCCGTCGGGAAAACCTCCGCGGCCGTCCGCCAGATCGCTCACCGCGCCCCATCCGATCACCGGCGCCGAGAAGGTGGCCCGTTTCATCGTTGGCGGCCTGGCCAAGACCGATGCCACTCTCACCGTTGGGCCGACCGTGGTCAACGGCAACCCGGCTCTGATTCTGCGCGTGAACGGCGAGTTCGACGGCGTCTTGGCGGTGCGCGTCGAGGACGCCCGCATCACCGGTCTCTACTACGTCCGCAACCCCGACAAGCTGACCCACGTAGAGACCGAGACCTCACTCGCCCTGCGATGAGCACGGTCGCGGAACAGGCGCGCGCACCTCACTGAGGCACCATCCCTCGGCTGAGGCTGCGCCGATCAGGTGACCGAGCAGGCTCCGGTCATCGACCCCATTGCAGGCGACGGCGATCCGAGGGATCCACCCTGCACGGCGGTCGGGTTCCACATCCCCTTCAGCCGGCGACAGACCGGGCGATGCCGCTTCGACGCTGATGCCGCATGCCCATCTTGAAAGGACTCCATGAGTATGAAACCTTCACGGGTCGCGCTCGCCGACGGCGGCGGGGACGTGCCGGACGCGCGTCAGTTGCGCGTGGTCCTGACAGCCGTCTCGATGGCGCTGATGGCCGTCATCGCGTCGGTGTCCGGGCTGACCGTCGCCCAGACGCAGATGGCCGTCGACTTCGACACCTCGCAGAACACGGTCCTGTGGATCATCAACGTCTACACCCTCACCCTGGCCGCACTGCTGCTCCCGCTCGGCGCGATCGGTGACCGCTTGGGCCGCAGGCCCACGCTGATCGCCGGGCTGGTCGTCTTCGGGGTCGCGAGCATCGCGGCGGGCCTGGCCCCCACCGCCGAAGTCATGATCGCCGCGCGCGTGGCCGGCGGTATCGGCGCAGCGACGATCATGCCCATCACCCTGGCCGTCATCACATCCACCTTCCCCGAGGAGCAGCGCGGGAAGGCGATCGGCGTGTGGACCGGCGTGGCCGGAGGAGGCGGCATCCTGGGCATGTTCCTGTCCGCTCTTCTGGTCGACGTCGCCGACTGGCGCGGATGTTCGTCCTGCCCGTGGCCCTGATCGTCATGGCCCTGGCCATGACGTCGAAGTCGGTTCCCAACTCCCACGAGCGCTCCGCTCACGCTGCTGGTGGTCTTCGGTGTTCAGTCGGGCATCTTCGTGGTCCTCTTCCCGTTCTTCCAGGCCGTGCTCGGCTGGTCGGCGCTGCTGTCCGCGGCGGCGCTGATGCCCATGGCGGTCGCGATGATGACGGCCTCCGGCCTGGCCCCCAGGCTGGCCGCGCGGGTCGGCCCCCGCCTGACCATGAGCTCGGGAATCGCCTTGACCAGCGTCGGTCTGGCCCTCCTGGCCCTGTTCGTCTCCATCGACGGCGGCTACCTGTCGATCCTGCCCGGAATCGTTGTCATGGGCGTCGGCATGGCCCTGTCCATGGTGCCCTCCACCGAGGCCATCACCCGTTCCCTGCCGCAAGGGAAACAAGGCGTCGCCTCCGCCCTCAACGACGTCACCCGAGAATTCGGCACCGCACTCGGCGTCGCCATGCTCGGCGCGCTCCTGACAGCCGGCTACCGCAACGCCATCGACGACCGGCTGGACGGCATTCCGCAGGGCACCGCAGGCACCGCACGCGAGGGCATCGCCAACGCACTCCAGGCATCAAACAGCGCAGGCTCGCAGGCTCAGACCCTGGTAGACGCCGCAAAGCAGTCCTACGTCGACGGATTGCAGCAGTCCATGTGGGCAGGCGTCGCCCTTATGGGCCTGCTGCTCGTGTACATCGTCCTCCGGGGCCCGAAGAACGCCGCCCCCGCATCCGCACCGGACGAGGCGGAGCACACCGAGACCGTCGCCGCCCAGTGACCGTACGAGCGGCCGCTCGTCGTTTATGTCACACCTGCCGGTTTTCTCCCTTGGGATGTCACATCTGCCGATCTCGGAGTGTCGCATGTGTACCAGAACCAGTTCGGGGAGTGAAGCCAATGCAGGGACAAGCCCGCGGCGTGGGACGGTGGTCACGGCATGCACGGACCGATCATTGGTCGTTCTTGTTCGCCCAGCTCGCGATTTACTCGTTCCTGGTACTCATCGTCACGGGCGCGTTCCTGACCGTTTTCTTCGACCCCGACATGACGCAGGTCACCTATAACGGCTCGTACGGGCCGCTACGGGGCATCCCGGTCAGTGAGGCGTACGCGTCGACGTTGGACATCAGCCTCGACGTGCGCGGCGGACTGCTCATGCGGCAGATTCACCACTGGGCCGCGCTGATCTTCGTCGCCGCGATCACCCTGCAGCTGCTGCGGCTGTTCTTCACCGGTGCGTTCCGCCGCCCGCGCGGCCTCAACTGGCTGGTCTGGGTGGCCGTACTGTTGCTGGGCATGGTGACGGCCTGGACCGGCACAATTCTGCCGGACGACATGTTGTCCGGCGGCAGCCTCGGGCTCCTCCAAGGCGTGACCCAAGCGATTCCCCTGGTCGGCACCAGCCTGACGTTCTTGATCTTCGGCGGTGAGTTTCCGGGGGAAAAGATCATCACCCGGCTCTACTGGCTGCACATCCTCGTCCTTCCAGCGGTCCTGGCCGCCCTGTTCGTCCTCCGCCGCAGGCTCGTCCGCGAGCACGGCCACACCCGTTTTCCCGGCGCCTTTTCGGGAGACGCGTCGCGCGGCTCAGCGGTGGCGCTTCTGCTGGCCACCAGCGGGGTTCTCGCGCTCCTCGGAACGTTCGCGCAGATCAACCCGGTCTGGCAGTACGGCCCGTACCGGCCAGGGGACATCACCGCCGGAGCGGTGCCCGGCTGGTACATGGGCTTCCTGGACGGAGCCGTGCGGATCATGCCGGGCTGGGAACCCAGCGTGGCCGGCCACCCGATCACCCTCGCGGTGCTGGTGCCCGCGCTTCTCATGCCGGGGGCGTTCTTCACCGTCCTGGCGGTCTATCCCTGGATAGAACGGCGGCTTACCGGCGATCACGGCATTCACCACGTTCTGGACCGCCCCCGCGACGCGGTGACCCGTACGGCAGTGGGTGCGGCCGGCATCGCCTTCTATGGATTGCTGTGGGCCGCGGCCGCCAACGACCAGATCGCGGACAACTTCCGCCTGTCCTTGTACGACGTCACCTGGTTCTTCCGGTTGGCCGTCTTCGCCGGACCGCCGCTCGCCTACGCCGTCACCCGGTGGATCTGCCTCGGGCTGGCCTACAGGGACCAGAGGGATTCCGAGCACGGCCGCGAGACCGGACGGATCGTGATGAGTTCGGAAGGCGGTTTCAGCGAGATTCACGAAGCCCCACACAGGCCCCGCGAACTGACACATTGACCTCGGCCTCATCGACCACAGGCGGCCGCCCTGACCGCGGCGGGTCGTCCAGGCCGACCAGCAGCACGCCGGGCACTGAGGCGTGACCAGGGGGAAGTGGGGCTCGGATCGGGCCGCCGAGCCCGTCCTGGAGCCGACATGGGGACGAAGTGGGGCGAAGCGGGCGGCGGACCAGCCTGGCGTTCTCGCGTTCGCCCTGGTCAGGGCTGGGTGGGTCGCGTGGGACTCGAACCCACAACCTACGGATTAAAAGTCCGCAGTTCTTGTATCAGAGCAGTGCTCTTAGTGCCGGGGTGCACAGCTCTGTCCACATCCAACTCCATTTCCATACCGTGCCATGTCGCGTGGTGCCGCCCTGGTTCAGAACCGTCGAGCAGGTAGCGAGCCGACCTGGTCGACGGCAACGGCGGTGGGGCGGGTGGGGACCTTGAGGTGAGGCTTGGGCCGGTCTGCTCCCGGGGAGGGAGGAGGGGGCTGGGCGCTGTCGCCGCGCCGTCCGGCTGCGGGCGGTGTCCTCTTCGTCGGCGCGCCGAGGAGTCTGCGGCGGGGTCCGCATTAGGTTCGGGGGTGAGGCGGGCTCCTGGACTCATGGAAGGTGGGGCTCATGGGCGGTAATGCACCAGAGGTGTGGATCTCGGCGGCCGAAGGCGACCTGATCCGTGCTGATGCGATCGTGGTCCTGCGTCTGGACGGGACTGGCCGGTTGACCGTGCAGTTGCGCGACGAGGCGAAGGTCAGCGTGTCCTTGTTGGAGGGGTCGTCGGGCGATGGCCGTCCGCCCGCGGACTTCCACCGCCGGCTGGTCCGGATGATCGCCGAGGTCGCGGACTCCGGGAGCGCGCAGCTGATCAGTGCGCGTCATGTCGACGGCGGTTGGCGCTGGGTCAGCGAACCCTTGTGAGCGGAGGCGCACGCCGACCCCCTGCCGCTGGGACGCAGGGCTTGTGCCCTCATGCGGGGACGCGGAGGGCGAGGAGGGCGACGTCGTCCTCGCCGCTGAGTTCCATGCGCTCCAGGAGTTGGTCGCACAGGTCGGACACGGGGAGCCGGGCCAGGTGGGCGCTGTGGCGGCGAAGGCCGGTGAGGCTGTCGGTCAG
>NZ_JBEUPA010000044.1:0-50882 GCF_040492065.1 Actinomadura sp. NPDC000929
CGGCGGCGAGCCGGCGGCCGGGCAGGTCGCAGCGCAGCGTCGCGGGGCCGGCCGGGACGCGGCCCGCGGTGCCGGACGGGAACGCCCAGGCCGGGACGGGCCCGGGGACGGGACGGGGCTGCAGTGCAAGGCCGCTGCTCACGAGGTGCCTCCGTAGGTCAGGGCGGTGCGGGCGCCCGGGGCCAGCCAGCGGCCCGCCATCTCCTTGATCGCGTCTCCGGTGACCGCGGCGGCGCGGCCGGGGGCGGTGAAGACCCGGGCCGGGTCGCCGAACTGCGTCGCGTTCTGCGACAGCGCGTTCGCCAGGCCCGTCACCGTCTCGGTCTGCTCCAGGAAGCCGCGCTCGGCCTGGGCGGTGGCGCGGGCGGTCTCGTCGGCGTCCGGGCCGTGCGCGGCGAACCGTTCGAGCTCCTCGTCCAGCACGGCCGCGATCTTCTCGGGCTCCGGGCCGACGGCGTCCACGATCGCCAGGGACGGGCCGGACGCGAGCCGCGTGACCCCGGCCCACACCTCGGTGGCGATCTGGTCGCGCCGCACCATCCGGTCGTAGAGGCGGGAGCCGGAGCCGCCGCCGAGGATCTCGACCGCGAGCTCGGCGGCCTCGATGTCGTCGCCGCCGTCGGTGGGGAGCGTGAACATCGCGAAGTAGGCGGGGGAGGGCACTTCCTCGTCGAGGGTCTCGCCGCGGACGCCGGTCAGCGGCCCGAGGGCGCCGGGGCGCGCGGCGGGCTGCCGCGGGCCGGCCGGCAGGCCGCCGAAGTAGCGCTCGACCGCCTCCAGCGTCTTCTCCGGGTCGACGTCGCCCACGACGGACAGGACGGCGTTGCCCGGCGCGTACCAGGTGGCGAAGAAGTCGGTGCAGTCGTCGAGGGTGGTGGCGTCCAGGTCTTCCATGGAGCCGATCGGGGTGTGCGCGTAGGGGTGCCCCTCAGGGAACGTCAGCGCGCACAGGCGCTCGAAGGCCGTGCCGTAGGGCTGGTTGTCGTAGCGCTGGCGCCGCTCGTTCTTCACCACGTCGCGCTGGTTGTCGAGGTTGGCCTGGGTCAGCGCGGCGGGGAGGGTGCCCATGCGGTCGGCCTCCAGCCAGAGCGCGAGCTCCAGGTGGCTGACCGGCACCGTCTCGTAGTAGTTCGTGCGCTCGAAGGACGTGCTGGCGTTGAACGCGGCGCCGGCGCTCTCCAGCAGGGCGGCGTGCTCGCCCTCGGCGACGTTCGCCGAGCCCTGGAACATCAGGTGCTCGAAGAGGTGCGCGAGGCCGGTGCGGCCGGCCCGCTCGTGCCGCGAGCCCACCCCGTACCAGATGTTCACGGCGGCCAGTGGTACGACGTGGTCTTCGCAGACCACCACGCGCAGGCCATTGCCGAGCGTGTGCTCATGCAGCGGCTGTTCTGCCACGGAGCGCTCCCGTCCGTTCGATGGGCCGGACAGCACCGCGCGCGCCGGGAGGCGTCCCAGGCGGCGGGCTTGATCTCGGTCTCACCGTACCGGGTGCGCCCGGCGCGGGGAGCGCCGACGGAAACTGTGGATAACCGGCGCCACGGAAAAGGCGCGAGCGCGGCCGGAGCAGGACGGGAGGCGGGGGACGGGTGGCGAGGGGGCAGGGAGCGCCGGGGCTCAGGGCGCCGCGGACTCGTGGGCGGCGATCGCGTCCTCCAGCGACCGGTGCAGGACGAAGATCTTGGTGAGCTGGGTGACGTGGAACACCCGCCGCACCCTGTCGTTGACGCCCATGAACGACATCGAGCCGTCCCGCGCCCGCAGCCGGTGGTAGATCCCGACGAGGACGCCGAGGCCCGTGGAGTCGAGGAACGTCACCTCGCCGAGGTCGATGACCAGGTGCGCGCCGCCGTTGTCGATGATCTCTAGCAGGGCCTCGCGCAGGCGGGGGCTGGTGAAGACGTCGATCTCACCGCTGATCTTGACGACCGTGAGGCCCTTCTCGACGCGATGCTCGACGGCGAAGTCCACCGGTGCTCCTCTCTGCCCCACGCCTCGTCCAACCCTGGAGGAGTTCTAGGGCCTCGTCGGGGGAACTCAATTGTTACCCCGGTCGCGCGTTGTTACGCCCGTTGTTCCGGACGCGTCGCTCAGGAGGACCGGAACAGGGCCCAGACGACCTTGCCGCGGGCGAGGGCGCGCCAGCCCCACCGGACGCTGAACGACTCGACGAGGTGCAGGCCGCGGCCGGTCTCGGCGATGTAGTCGGGCTCCTTGCGGCGGGGCGCGGTCCGGCTCGCGTCAATGATCCCGCAGAGCAGCCACGGCCCCTCGTGCCCGAGGCGCAGCCGGATGGCCGAGGGCGCGGAGCCGAGCGGGTCGGCCGGGTCGCCGTACACGCCCTCGCGGTGCACGTCGTCGCCCGGCCGCCCGCCGGCCGTCTTCCCGCTGTGCCGCAGCGCGTTCGTGACGAGCTCGGAGACGACGAGGCCGACGTCGTCGGCGAGCTCGGCCATGCTCCACTCGGCCAGCCGGGAGATCGCGAAGTGCCGGGCCTCGGTGACCGACTCCGGATCGGGCTCGACGGTGAACGAGACCGTGGACCCCCGCAGTTCCGTCAGCGCCGTGACGGCCCTGTCCAGGCGCGGAGGCAGGTCGAACGCCTCCGGGACGGGCGTCGAGCGCCCAGCCTGGGCCCGTGGGTCGTCCGGCCCCGCGAGAGGGCCGAGCTCCCACCGCGTGTCGTCGTGCGCGTGGCGTGACGTCATTCCACCGGACCCCGCAGAGTGATCTCGTTGTGCAGCCGTGGCTCGGAAGTCTCGTGCGTTATCCTGCGCATCGTAGCGTGCGAATGCAAGGCCCAATGCACGTGCATCCGCATCGCGAGGGTGTGGGGCGACGCGGATCGCATGCGGGAGATCGGAGGTAACCGCGGGACGCTGAGGCCAGTGGCACACTAGGTTCGCTGTCCGCCGAATAGCCGGGAGGTTGGGCGTGACTCCAGAGACGCCGGGAAGCGGGTCGACGGTTCGTCGGATCCTGCTCGGGTCGCAGCTTCGCCGTCTGCGCGAGCAGAAGGGCGTGACCCGTCAGGACGCCGGCTACGTCATCCGCGCGTCGGAGTCGAAGATCAGCCGTCTTGAGCTCGGCAGGGTCAGCTTCAAAGAACGAGACGTGGACGACCTGCTCACGTTGTACGGCGTCGGCGACAAGACGGAACGCGAGGCGCTGCTACAGCTTGCGCGGGAGGCCAACACCCCCGGTTGGTGGCACCGGTACAACGACGTGTTGCCCGGCTGGTTCCAGACCTATGTGGGCCTGGAGGAGTCGGCGGCGTTGATCCGCACATATGAACTGCAGTTCGTCCCGGGACTGCTGCAGTCGGAGGGGTATGCGCGCGCGGTGATTCGCCTGGGCAACGCCGGGGCCGCCGAACACGAGATCGACCAGCGCGTGGAGCTGCGCCTGCAGCGTCAGGAACGCCTCACGGGAGCGGAAGCCCCGCGCCTGTGGGCCGTGGTGGACGAGGGGGCGCTGCGGCGTCCCATCGGCGGGCCGGAGGTGATGCGGGGCCAGTTCGAGCACCTCATCGAGATGTCGAAGCTGCCCAACGTCACCATCCAGATCATGCCGTTCAGGTTCGGAGGCCACGCGGCCGAGGGGGGCGCCTTCACGATCCTGCGTTTTCCCGAGCAGGATCTGCCGGACGTGGTTTACGTCGAGAACCTCACCGGCGCGATGTACCTGGACAAGCGCGACGACGTCGACACCTACCTGCAGGCGATGGAACGCCTGTGTGTCGACAGTGCGACCCCGGAGCGCACCGTCGAGCTTCTCGGTGATCTTCTCAGAGAGACATGATGCTCCAGACCGATTACGACAACGGGATGCCGGCCGCCGAGCTCCTCGGAGCACGATGGCTGAAGTCCCGGCGAAGCAACTCCCAGGGGAACTGTGTGGAAATCGCCGAACTGCCCGACGGGCAGGTCGCGATGCGCAACTCCCGCCATCCCGAGGGCCCGGCCCTCATCTACACCCGCCCCGAGATAGAAGCGCTCATCCTTGGAGCCAAGGACGGCGACTTCGACCATCTCATCGCCTCCCGTAACTGATCCAGCAGCGGCCGGGTCGGCACCGGTGCACCCGAACGTCGACCCGACCTCCGCAGGAGACACAGGCCACCCCAGGCGCGAGGGTGGCCTTGTTCATTCCGGCCCCGGATCTCTCCGTCAGCCGCAGTTGCCGTAGGGGGCGGTACTGCCGTTGCCGCCGAAGCGGACGCACACCCCGGGCGCGCTCACGTACACCGGTCCCGCGTACCAGGCGAACGAACCGCTGTCGCTGACGGCGCCTCCGCCCTTCTTCTGGACCCAGGCGGAGACGGGCGACTTCGTGCCGACGTGCTTCGTCTTGATGGTGACGGCGCAGTTGTACTTGGTCGAGTTGCTGTAGAGCAGGTAGGCGACGCCGCCGGACACCCCCATGGAGCGCAGCACGTAGTACCCGGTGCCCTTGCCGCCGTTGTTGCACGCGGACTGCGGCGTGTACTTGTTGGGCGGCTCCTTGGGCGGCGTCGAAGTGCCCCCGCCGGTGCCTCTCGTGGGGGTCGAGCCGCCGGGCCGCTGCGGCGCACCCGGTTTCGGGGACGCGGTGGGGTTCGCGGGGTTCCCGCTCTTTCCGGGCTTCGGCTGCCCTGGTTTCGTCGTCGTCGGGCTCTGGGGGCGGCCGGCCGCGCCGTTCGCGGAGCCGGAGTCGCCTCCCACGCCGTGGTTCTCGTCGGACGCCGAGACGGGCCGTTCCTTGTCGCCGCTCGGCCTTGTCGCGGCCCACGCGGCGCCGCCCGCGATGACCAGCGCCACTGCCACGGCCGCGGCGATCGGTATGGCGAGGCGTCCGCGTCCCCTGCCGTCCGGCTCATGGCCGTTGGGCGGCGCAGGAAGGCTCGGTGGCGGCATTCCGAGCGCCCCTTGGCCGTAACCCTCCGGGGGAGGCGTCGCATCGGCGTACGGACGCGGCTGCGGGGCCGTCCCTTCGGGGACGCCGGACGGGTCCGTCACGTGCTCGGGAGGCGGCGCAGGGAGGGCCGCGGCGGGCGGGACGGTCACGACGGGCGGGACGGCCTCGGACGCTCCGCTGGTCGCGCCGAGCAGCCGCTCCTGGGCCTCGCGGGCGGTCGGGCGCTGCGCGGAGTCCTTGGCCAGGCACGCGAGGACGAGTTCGCGCATCGGGCTCGGGAGGTCGCCCAGATCCGGTTCGCCCGTCAGGATCCGCTTCATGACCGAGGCCATCTCGTCGTTGCCGAACGCGGGACGTCCCGTCGCGGCGAACGCCATGGTCGTGCCCCAGGCGAACATGTCGGCCGCCGGGCCGACCTGGTCGCCGGTGAAGTGCTCCGGGGCCATGTAGGCGGGAGTGCCGACGTTCTGCGTCTCACCGGCCGCGCCCAGCGCGCGCGCCACGCCGAAGTCGATGACGCGCGGGCCGTCCGGGCCCATCATGACGTTGCGCGGTTTGAAGTCGCGGTGCACGATGCCGGCCTGGTGGATCGCCGTGAGCGCGGTGAGCGTGCCCACCGCCAGCCGCTCCAGCGCGCCGCCCTTGCGCGGGCCCTCCGTCCGCACGACGTGGAAGAGCGACAGGCCGGGCACGTACTCGCTGACGATGTAGGGCTGGTCGCCCGCCACGTCGGCGTCCAGGACCTGCGCGGTGCAGAAGCGCGCGACGCGCTTGGCGACCTCCAGTTCGCGGACGAACCGGGCGCGGGCGGACTCGTCCCCCGCGAGCCTGCCGTGCAGGAGCTTGATCGCGACGTGGTCGTCGGCGCGGACGGCCCGGGCACCGCCCCGCGGGCGCCCCAGGAAGACCGCCCCCTGCCCGCCCTCGCCGAGGCGGCCCAGGATCTCGTATCCGCCCAGCTCGACCGGGTCCCCCGACTCCAGTGGATGGGCGTCCGGCATCGTCCTGTCGGTCACACCACTCGCTCCCCGTTGTTCCGCATCGTCCCGCGATCGTTCCGCAAGACTATGGCCAACGATGGTATGCGCTCGGCAAAGCGGGTGATCAAGCCGTGGTGGCCGCGGCCACTTAATGGGACTATAGTCCGGTTGTACTTCAGGGGAGGAGGCGATGATGGACCGTCGCCCGGCCGGCGCGAGGCGCGTGGATCTGGAACTGATGCGGACCCCGCCGCCCAAGGAGCGCGCCGACGCCGCCCGCAACCGCGTGAAGGTGCTGGACGCCGCCGCCGCGCTGTTCGCCCGGCACGGAGTGGAGGCGGTGTCCATGGACGCCGTCGCCGCCGAGGCGGGCGTCGGCAAGGGCACGCTGTTCCGCCGCTTCGGCGACAAGGCGGGCCTCGCCGTGGCGCTGCTGAACGAACGCGAACGCGCGCTGCAGGACGCGATCCTGTCCGGCCCGCCTCCGCTGGGCCCCGGGGAGGACGGCGCGGTCGTGGCGCCGTCCGAGCGTCTGCACGCCTTCGCCGACGCCTACCTGGACTACGTGCTCGACCATCTGTCGCTGGTGCGCATGTCCGAGACCGCTTCGCCCGGGGCCCGGTACCGGATCGGCGCCTACGGCTTCTGGCACCGGCACCTGACGATCCTGCTCGACCAGCGCGGTGACGCCGTTCCGGACGGTGAGGCCGTCGCGCACGCGCTCCTGGCCGTCCTCGGCGCGGAACACCTCACCGCGATGGTGGAGAGCGTCGGCAGGGAACGCACCCGGGCCACCGTCCACAGATTCTTCGACATGGCTCGCGCCTAGCGGAACGCGAAAGCCCCCGCGGATGCGGGGGCTTTCCCATGCCTGCCCGGAGGTGCGGTCGGGCGCGGAGTGTCAGGCCGGGTCGGGTGTCCGCCGGCGGCGGCGGGTCTCCGCCCGGCCCTCCGCGTTGCCCGGTGGACCCTCCTGGGCATGGTTGCGTTCCAGCTGCGCGGCGACCGCGAGGGCGCGCAGCGACGTGGTTCTCACGCGTTTGCGCTCGCTGGTGGAACGGGTGCGGGGGATGCTGCTGGGCACGGTTCACCTCCGTAGGTCGCTGACATGGGTGCGGCCCGGCCGGCGGGATCGCGCACGGTCGTTGCAACCGCAAGATCCTTCCGGCTATTCCGAGTGATCGTTCCGTTTTGCGACGACCGGATTCAGGGGAAAGATTCCCCTGTTTTCACGTCTCGTACCATCTGTCCCTTTGTTCTCGTTGCCGTGCGGGGCCGTCCGGACCGCTCGACTGGGTAGGTATCCCAGGATCCGGTTCGCCCGCGGGTTCGTCCCGCCATGAGCGGCTCAGCGTGGAGCCCAGGAGGCCGTCGGGCGCGGCCGGACGCGCCCCGAGCCACTCCTGGGAGACACACGTGATCAGTAAGCTGCTCGTCGCCAACCGTGGCGAGATCGCCGTGCGCGCCTTCCGCGCGGCGTACGAACTCGGCATCGCCAGCGTCGCCGTGTACGCGCACGAGGACCGCCTGTCCCTGCACCGGCAGAAGGCGGACGAGGCGTACGAGATCGGGGAGCACGGCCACCCGGTCCGCGCCTACCTGGACGTGGACGGGATCGTGGAGACGGCGCTGCGGGTCGGCGCCGACGCCGTCTACCCGGGCTACGGGTTCCTGTCGGAGAGCCCCGAGCTGGCGGCGGCGTGCGAGCGCAACGGGATCAGGTTCGTCGGCCCGCCGTCGCGGGTGCTGAGCCTGGCGGGCAACAAGATCGAGGCGGTCGCGGCGGCCGGCCGCGCGGGCCTGCCGGTGCTGCGCTCGGCGACGCCGGAGCCGGGACGGGAGCTGGAGGCGGCCGACGAGGTCGGGTTCCCGCTGTTCGTGAAGGCCGCGGCGGGCGGCGGCGGGCGCGGGCTGCGCCGCGTCGACCACCGCGAGGACCTGGAGGCCGCCGTGGACACGGCGCGCCGCGAGGCCGAGAGCGCGTTCGGCGACCCGACGGTGTTCCTGGAGCAGGCGGTGGACCGCCCGCGCCACATCGAGGTGCAGGTCCTCGCGGACGCGGCCGGGCACATCGTCCACCTGCGCGAGCGCGACTGCTCGGTGCAGCGGCGCCACCAGAAGGTCGTCGAGATCGCGCCCGCCCCCGGGCTGGACCCGGAGACCACCCGGCGGCTCTGCGACGACGCGGTCCGCTTCGCCCGGGAGATCGGGTACGAGAACGCGGGGACGGTCGAGTTCCTCGTGGACGACCGCGGCGAGCACGTCTTCATCGAGATGAACCCCCGCATCCAGGTCGAGCACACCGTCACCGAAGAGGTCACGGGCGTCGACCTGGTGCAGAGCCAGCTGCGCATCGCGGGCGGCGAGACGCTGGCCGACCTCGGCATCGCGCAGGACGAGGTCGGCGTGAGCGGGTTCGCCGTGCAGTGCCGCATCACGACCGAGGACCCGGCGAACGGGTTCCGTCCCGACACGGGGAAGATCTCGGCGTACCGGTCCCCGGGCGGCGCCGGCGTGCGGCTCGACACGGGAACGGCCTACGGGGGCGCGATCGTGTCGCCGCACTTCGACTCGCTGCTGGTGAAGCTGACGTGCCGAGGCCGGACGTTCGAGGACGCGGTACGGCGGGCGCGCCGGGCCGTCGCCGAGTTCCGCATCAGGGGCGTCGCGTCCAACATCCCGTTCCTGCAGGCGCTGCTGGACGAGCCCGACTTCCGCGCGGGCGGCGTCACCACGTCCTACATCGCCGACCACCCCGAGCTGCTCACGGCCCGTTCCAGCGGCGACCGCGCGACGCGGCTCGTCCGCTACCTGGCGGACGTCACGGTCAACAAGCCGCACGGTGAAGCCCCCACCGACCTGGATCCGGCGACGAAGCTGCCGCCGCTCGACCTCGACGGGCCCTTCCCCGAGGGGTCGCGCGACCGGTTGCTGGCGCTCGGCGCGCGCGCGTTCGCCGAGCAGCTACGGAACCAGGACGCCTTGGCCGTCACCGACACGACGTTCCGCGATGCACACCAGTCGCTCCTCGCTACGCGAGTACGTACGTATGACCTGCTGTCTGCCGCGCCCTATCTCGCTCGGATGACGCCGCAGCTTCTCTCGATCGAGGCGTGGGGCGGGGCAACGTACGACGTCGCGCTCCGCTTCCTGGGAGAGTCGCCCTGGGACAGGCTGGCCGCGATCCGCGAGGCGGCGCCCAACCTGTGCATCCAGATGCTTCTGCGTGGCCGCAACACCGTCGGCTACACGCCGTATCCCGACTCGGTGGCTCGGGCCTTCGTCAAGGAGGCGGCCAGTACGGGAGTCGACATCTTCCGTGTGTTCGACGCCCTGAACGACGTGGACCGCATGCGCCCGGCCATCGACGCGGCCCTCCAGACCCACGCGCTTGTGGAAGGCACGCTCTGCTACACCGGCGACCTGTCCTCCCCGGACGAACGGCTCTACACGCTCGACTACTACCTGCGGCTGGCGGAGGAACTCGTCAACGCGGGAGTCCACATCCTCTGCGTCAAGGACATGGCCGGCCTGCTCAGGGCGCCCGCCGCGCGCACCCTCGTCAGGGCCCTCCGCGAGCGGTTCGACCTGCCCGTTCACCTGCACACCCACGACACGGCCGGCGGGCAGATCGGCACCTACATCGCCGCCATCGAGGCGGGCGTCGACGCCGTCGACGGCGCCGCCGCGCCGCTCTCGGGCACCACGAGCCAGCCGCCGCTCCAGGCGATCGTGGCCGCGACCGACTTCACCGAGCACGCCACCGGCCTCGACCTGGACGCGCTCACCGCCATGGAGCCGTACTGGGAGGCCGTCCGGAAGCTCTACGCGCCGTTCGAGATGGGACTTCCCTCTCCGACCGGGCGCGTCTACGGGCACGAGATCCCGGGCGGGCAGCTGTCCAACCTGCGGCAGCAGGCCGTCGCCCTCGGCCTCGGCGACCGCTTCGAGGAGATCGAGCGCCTCTACGCGGCCGCCGACGCCATCCTCGGGCGGCTCGTGAAGGTCACCCCGTCCAGCAAGGTCGTCGGCGACCTGGCCCTGCACCTCGTCGCGGCGGGCGCCGACCCGGACGACTTCGCCGAGAACCCGGACCGCTACGACATCCCGGACAGCGTCATCGGGTTCCTGAACGGCGAACTGGGCGATCCGCCCGGCGGCTGGCCCGAGCCGTTCCGCACCAAGGCCCTCGCAGGACGCCGGTACACGCCCGCCCGGGCCGAGCTGGACGGCGCCGAAGAGAAGGCTCTGGCCGGCCCAGACGTTCGCGACACGCTCGACCGCCTGCTCTTCCCGGGCCCTGCGAAGGACTACCGCGAAGCCCGCGCCGCCTACGGGGACCTCTCCGTCCTGCCGACCGGCCCGTTCCTCTACGGGCTCCGGGCGGGGCACGAGGTGGCGTTCGACCTCGAACCCGGCGTCCGCGTCCTGGCCGGGCTGGAGGCCGTCGGCGACGTCGACGAGGCCGGGGTCCGGCAGGTCATCTGCTCGGTGAACGGCCAGCTCCGGACACTCTCCGTCCGCGACAAGTCCGTCAAGTCCGATGCGCCGCCGGTCGAGCGGGCCGACCCCGCCGAGCCCGGCCACGTCGCCGCCCCGTTCGACGGCTCGGTGACGCTGCGGGTGGCCAAGGGCGACGAGGTCGCCGCGGGAGACGTGGTCGCCACCATCGAGGCCATGAAGATGGAGGCCGCCATCACCGCCCCGGTCGCGGGCGCCGTCGCCCGGCTGGCCGTCCCGGAGGCGACGCCCGTCCAGGCCGGCGACCTCCTCCTGGTCATCCAGGACGGCGCCTAGGGCGCCTTCCGTCCTCCGGGGGCCGGACGCGTCGCGTAGCTCCCCAGGGACGGTTCGAGCAGGTCGAAGGCGGTCTTCGCGGACTCCGCGAGGGCCGCCTCGATCTCCTCGCGGGTCTCGCCCCGCACGTTGCGGCGCAGGGCCTCCTGGAACAGGACGCGGTGGACGCCGCCGAGCTGCGCGGCGACGAGGCGGGGCAGGACGTCGTCCGGGCCCGCGCCGGTCTCCTCGGCGAGGACGGCGGCGAGAGCCTCCTCCCGTTCCTCGTGGAACTCGCGGAGCCGCGCCACCAGCGCCGGGCTCTCGGCGACCATCCGGGCGAACGGGGGGCCGGAGAAACCGATCACGGCGTCCTGCCGCCGGACGGCCTCCAGGAACCCCCGGCGCAACGCGGCCAGCGCGGACTCGCCCGGCGCCCGCTCGGCGACCGTGCGCGCCAGGGAGGCCACGAACACCTCGTGCAGGTCGAGCGCCAGGTCCTCCTTGCGGGGGAAGTAGTTGGTGACGGTCATCTTCGCCACCTGGGCCGCCGCCGCGACGTCGGCGATGGTCACCCGGTCGAAGCCGTGCCGCAGGAACAGGCGGGTCGCGTGGTTCGAAATGCTCTGGCGCGTCTGCTGCTTCTTCATCTCCCGCAGTCCCATGCCGCCATCCTCTCATAATCCGACCTAAGTTCGTTCCCGACATAAGCTTAGGTCGGATCTAAGTTTGGCTCGCGAGCCTGACGGGTACCGAGATCGGGTGACCGTTCCCTCCCGGCCGCCGGACGAGCAAAGGACACAGCCCTGAACGCCAGCCACGCGCCGAGCGCATCCCCCCGCTCCACCGTGAACCTCGTCGACCCGATGAAGGACTACCTGTCCCGCATCGGGCGCACCGCGCTGCTCACCGCCGAGCAGGAGGTCGACCTGGCCAAGCGCATCGAGGCCGGCCTGTTCGCCCGAGAGCGCCTCATGACCCTGGGCGACGAACTGAGCCTCCAGGACAAGCAGGACCTGGAGTGGATCGCCGCCGACGGCGTCCGCGCCAAGGAGCACATGGTCGAGGCCAACCTGCGCCTCGTCGTGTCGCTCGCCAAGCGCTACATGGGC
Organism: Actinomadura sp. NPDC000929; assembly: GCF_040492065.1. NCBI lineage: Bacteria > Bacillati > Actinomycetota > Actinomycetes > Streptosporangiales > Thermomonosporaceae > Actinomadura > Actinomadura sp. NPDC000929. The sequence goes on from NZ_JBEUPA010000044.1 coordinate 11,762, forward strand.
CACGGCCTCCCGTTGAACGACCTCGTGCAGGAGGGCAACCTCGGCCTGATCCGCGCCGTGGAGAAGTTCGAGTACCGCCGCGGCCTGAAGTTCTCCACCTACGCCGTCTGGTGGATCAAGCAGGCGATCAGCCGCGCGCTGGCCGACCAGAGCCGCACCATCCGCATCCCCGTGCACGTCGTCGAGGTGCTCAACCGGATGACGCGGGTCCGGCGGCGGATGATGCAGGACCTCGGCCGCGAGCCGACCTCGCAGGAACTGGCCGTCGAGCTCGACGTCACGCCCGAGAAGGTCGAGTGGCTGCGGCGGCAGGCCCGCGAGCCGCTGTCCCTGCACACCCCGCTCGGCGAGGACGGCGACGGCGAGCTCGCCGACGTCATCGAGGACCCCGAGGGCGGCGACCCCGCCGACGTCGTGGCGACCTCGATGCTGCGCGGGCGCCTCGACGCCGTCCTGGAGACCCTCACCGAGCGCGAGGCCGGCGTGATCTCGCTACGGTTCGGGCTGTCGGGCGGCGAGCCGAAGACCCTGGAGGAGGTCGGCAAGGTCTACGGGGTGACGCGCGAGCGCATCCGGCAGATCGAGTCCAAGGGCATGCACAAGCTGCGCCACCCCTCCCGCCGCGAGACCCTCGCGGACCTGCTCGGCTGAGCCGCCGGCCGGGCCGGCGCCGGGGAGGCCCGCGGCGCCCGCGCGCCCGCCCGGGCGTCAGGCCGTGGAGTCGCGGCCTCCGGCGAGCCGCCGGGCGAGTTCGTCGCGCTCCCGGGTGAGTTCGGCGACCTCGTGCTGGAGTTCGAAGATGCGCCGGATGGCGGGCAGCGTCATGCCCTCGCCCATCATCGACACGACCTCCTGGATGCGGCCGATCTCGTGGCGGCTGTAGCGGCGCTGGCCGCCGGTCGAGCGCTGGGGGGAGACGACCCGGTGGTCGTCGATGCGGCGCAGGAACGCCTGCTGGACGTCCAGCATCTGCGCCACCTGTCCCACCGTGAACAGCGCGGCGTGCTCGTCGTCGAACGGCAGGTTCATGGGGGGCCTCCTCGGCGCCGTCGCGGTACCGGCGAACCGCCGGACGATGCGGGCGGCCCCGGTCGGCACGGCCTTCGACGAGCCGCGCCGGCCGGGGCCGCCCGGACGTCGCGCGTCAGCTCCTGATCGCCTTCTGGCCGGCGCCGGACTGCTGGACGGCCACCTTCCGCGGCCGCGCCCGCTCCAGCACCGGGATGCGGACGGCGAGGACGCCGTTCTCGTAGGCGGCCTCGATCGCTTCGGCGTCCAGGTGCTCCGACAGGTAGACCCGGCGGGTGAAGGAGCCCATGGTGCGCTCGCGGACGAAGACGCGCTCCTCCTCGCCGAACTCCTCCTCGCGCCGCGCGGTCACCGAGAGCACGCCGCGGTCGACGGTCACCTCGATGGAGCCGGGGTCGACCCCCGGCAGATCGAACCGCAGGACGACGTCGTCCGCGCGGCGGACGCCGTCCATCGCCATGGCGGCGCCGTTTCCCTGGCCGGCCGCCTGGCGGACCGCGCGGTCGAACTGACGCTCGAACTCCTGCACGAACGGGTCGATCGACGTCAGCAACACGGACATCACCTCCGAAGACCTCGGCGCCTGGCGTGCGCCGATTACCTGTTCCTCGTACAAGAGGAAACCTGCAACTCCAGTTATAGGAAACCGGGAAGCCGATGTCAAGCCCCGGCGTCGCGGCCGTCCAGTCCCGGGTGTCGTGAGCGACCCGTTTTGGTGGCTCTGGGACCGCTTCCACCCTCGGGATGAGAGAGTGGATGATCTAGAAAAGCCCCCTCGGGGGCGCGGTCGGCGCGGAAAGACAGGGATGATGGCCAGAGGGCTGGGACGGCTGGCGAGGCGCGGCGTCGCCAGGGGAGCGGCCGCGGGTGCGGCGCTCGTTCTGACGTTGGCGACGGCCCAGGTCGCGGCGGCGGCCGGGCCGGACGTGGGCCCGTCCGTGATCGCCGCGGCGCAGCCGCCCACCGTCCCGTTCGATCCCGCCAAGCTCCGGGCCACCCTGGACGCCACGCACGACGCCGGGATGTACGGGCTGTTCTCCGAGGTCCGGGACGGCCGCACGGCGTGGGACGGCGCGGCCGGCGTCGCGGACGTGCGCACGGGGCGCCGGGTCACCCCGGGCATGCGCCAGCGGGTCGGCAGCATCACCAAGTCGTTCGTCGCCACCGCGATCCTCCAGCAGGTCGAGCGGGGCCGCGTCGACCTCGACGCCCCGGTCGGCCGCTACCTGCCCGGCCTCATCCCGGGGCGCCCCGGCGAGCAGACGACCGTGCGGATGCTGCTCGACCACACCAGCGGCATCGGCGACTACGTCGCCCCGGCGTTCCCCTCGCTGCGGGAGCTCTCGGCCGACAGCCTGGACGAGTACCGGTTCCGCGACGTCCCGCCCGAGCAGCTCATCGCCTGGGGGCTGCGGGCGCCGCGCACGGGAGAGCCGGGCGAGCGCTGGTCGTACTCCAACACCAACTACGTCATCGCCGGGAGACTCCTGGAGAAGGTGACCGGGACCAGGGCGGAGGAGTACATCACCCGGAACGTCATCCGCAAGGCCGGGCTGAAGCACACCTACTTCCCGTCCTCGCCCTGGATCGCGGGCCCGCACCCGCGGATGTACGAGTCGCTGTACCAGCACGTGACGCCGCCCCGCGACTACAGCACCTTCGACATGAGCTGGGCCTGGACGGCGGGCGCGCTCGTCTCCACCATGGACGACCTCAACCGCTTCTACCGCAGGCTCCTCACCGGCGACCTCATCGGGCCGGACGCTCTGGCGCAGATGCGGCGGACCGTCCCGGTGAAGGACGCGGACGGCAACGTCCTGATGAACTACGGCCTCGGGCTCTACTCCCTCGACCTACCGTGCGGGACGTTCTGGGGCCACGACGGCGCGGTCTTCGGCGCCGGAACCCAGTCCCTGTCCTCCGCCGGGGGCGAGCGGCAGATCTCGCTGGCCTTCAACCTGATGAAGTACCAGCAGCTCAGCGCCGGCGGCACGCCCGTCCCCCACCCCATCGACAACGCGCTGGCCGCGCACGTGGTGGAGGCCCTGTGCGGCAGCCGCCCCGCGACCGGCACGGTCCGTCCCGCCGCGCAGGTGCGGCTGCTGCCGCTCCAGGCCCTGCGCGCCGCCGGGTGAGACGCGGCCGGTCGCCGGAAACTCAGACCAGGTCGGACGGGTCGGTGTTGGCGCCGCACAGCACGACCACGACGCGCTCCCCGGGGGACGGCCGGTAGGCGCCGCCGCGCAGCGCGGCCACGGCGGCGGCCGTGCCGTGCTCGACGACCATGCGGTACTCCTGCCACACGAACCGGCGGGCCTCGATGATCGCCTCGTCGGTGACCAGGACGGGACGCACCCCGGCACGGGAGGCGACCGCGAACGCGATCTCGCCGGCCCGGGTCGCGCCGAGGGAGTCGGCGGCGATCCCCGACACCTCCACGTCCACGGGGCGTCCGGCGTGCAGGGCGCGTTCGAGGGTCGGGATCGTCGCGGGCTCGACGCCGACGACGCGCGCCCGCCCTTCGAGCGCGGCGGCGACGCCCGCCATCAGCCCTCCGCCGCCGACCGCCAGCAGGACCGTGTCGACCTCGCCGCCGGTCTGCTCCAGCATCTCCAGGCCGAGCGTGCCCTGGCCCGCGCACACCTCCGGCAGGTCGTAGGCGTGGCAGAACAGCGCGCCGGTGTCGGCGGCGCGCTTGGTCGCGGCGTCCTGCGCCTCGGCGTACCGGGTGCCCACCTGCACGACCGCGGCGCCGAGGGCCCGCAGCCGCGCGACCTTCACCGCGGGCGCCGTCTCCGGCACGTACACCTCGGCCGGGACGCCCGCCCGCGCCGCCGCGTACGCGAAGGCCAGCCCGGCGTTCCCGCCTGAGGCCGCGACGACTCCCGTCTCGGGAAGCCGCCCCTCCTCCCGCGCCGCCAGGATGTGGTTGAACGCACCGCGCGCCTTGAACGACCCCGTGTGCTGCGTCAGTTCGAGCTTCAGCCACATCCGCGCGGCGGGCGCGAGCGGCCCCGGCTCGACCTCGACCATCGGCGTGCGGCGGACATGTCCCGCGACACGCTCCGCGGCGGCCTGGACGTGCGAGCGATCGATCACCGGTTTCCCCTCCGCGTCATCAGCACCCAACGCCAGTTTGGGACATGACACCCGATCACGCCACCCGCCCCCCTGACAACCACCCCCAAGCCCCCCGGCAAGGGCTGCTGACCGTCGTCCTCCGCTCCGCTCCGGACGCCGGTCAGTTTTCCTTTGGGGGGCGACCCCCCAAGCCCCCCGGCAAGGGCTGCTGACCGTCGTCCTCCGCTCCGCTCCGGACGCCGGTCAGCACACGGTGCGAGGTCGGTCAGCGGCCGGGGCGAGTCTCTTCATCGGCGCGGGACGCAGGTCCCGCCGGACTAGGGAGGTCTCCATGAAGAACGTCCTCATCTCGGGTGCGAGCATCGGCGGTCCCGCGCTGGCGTACTGGCTGCGGCGGTACGGGTTCGGCGTGACGGTCGTGGAGGTGTCGCCCGGGCCGCGGGCCGGCGGGCAGGCGATCGACGTGCGCGGGCCGGCGCTGGAGGTCGCCGAGCGGATGGGCGTCCTCGACCGGATCCGCGAGCGGCGCGTCGAGATGCGCGGCATGTCCATGGTGGACGGGGACGGCAAGGAGCTGTACCGCAGCGAGGACTACACGATCACCGGGGGCGACCTGAGCAGCGCAGACGTGGAGATCCTGCGCGACGACCTGTCCGCGATCCTGGTGGACGCGGCGGGCGACGGCGTCGAGTACCTGTACGGCGACTCGATCGCCGGGGTGGAGCAGGACGACGACGGCGTGCGGGTGATCTTCCAGAGCGGGCTGATCCGCACGTTCGACCTGGTCGTCGGCGCGGACGGCGCGCATTCCACCACGCGCCGGCTGGTGTTCGGGCCGGAGAAGGACTACCTCACCCACCTCGGCACCTACCTGTCGGTGTGGACGGCCCCGAACTTCCTCGGCCTGGACCGCTGGCAGGTGTTCCACCAGGTGCCGGGCAGCAGTTGGGGCGGCGGCGTGATGAGCGTGCGCGGCAACGAGGAGGTCCGCGTCTACCTGGGGTTCGAGTCCGAGCGGCCGATCGAGTACGACCACCGCGACACCGCCGCGCAGAAGAAGATCATGGCGGACGCGCTGGCCGGCGGCGGCTGGGTGGTGCCCGAGCTGCTGGAGACGATGTGGGACGCGCCCGACTTCCACTTCGACTCGATGGCGCAGATCCACATGGACTCCTGGTCGAAGGGGCGGGTCGTCCTGCTCGGGGACGCGGGCTACTGCGGGTCGCCGCTGTCCGGGCAGGGCACGAGCATGGCCATCGTCGGCGCGTACGTGCTGGCCGGGGAGCTGAAGGCGGCGGGCGGCGACCACCGCGCCGCGTTCGCGAACTACGAGAAGGAGCTGCGCGGGTACGTCGCCGCGAACCAGGAACTGGCGCTGACCAACAAGGCGCGGGTGGACGCGCAGCGCGACGCCGAGACGGGCGCCGGGACCGAGGTCGTCGACTTCCAGGACTTCGGGGAGATCGTCGGCTCGTTCACGGTGCGGGACTACTGAGCGCGGCGGCGCGGTCCAGCAGGACCCGGCGTTCGGGCGCGTTGCGGGTGAGCTCCGCGGCGCGCTCGAACTGCTCCCGGGCCTCGTCCCGGCGGCCGAGGCGGGCGAGCAGGTCGCCGCGGACGCTCGGCAGCAGGTGGTAGCCGCGCAGGGCGGGCTCGTCCACCAGCACGTCGGCGAGCTCCAGGCCCTTCTCGGGACCGTGGGCCATGCCGACCGCCACGGCGCGGTTCAGCTCCACCACGGGGGACGGCGCGACGCGGGCGAGGATCTCGTAGAGGGAGGCGATCTGCGCCCAGTCGGTGTCCTCGGCGGAGGGCGCCTGCGCGTGGCAGGCGGCGATCGCGGCCTGCAGGACGTACGGGCCGGGCGGCTCGCCGATCCTCTTCGCGCGCAGCAGCGCCTCGAACCCGCGGGTGATGAGGAGCCGGTCCCACTTGCCGCGGTCCTGCGCCGCCAGCGGGACGGGCTCCCCGGACGGGCCGGTGCGCGCCCGGGTGCGGGACGCCTGGATCTCCATCAGCGCCGCGAGCCCGTGCACCTCGGGCTCGCCGGGGGCCAGCGCCGCGAGGACGCGGCCGAGGCGCAGCGCCTCGCGGCACAGGTCCGTCCGCACCCAGGCGTCGCCCGCGCTGGCGGCGTACCCCTCGTTGAAGACGAGGTAGACGACCTCCAGCACGGACGCCAGCCGGGCCGCGCGGTCGGGGCCCTGCGGCACCTCGAACGGGACGTTCGCCTCCGAGAGCGTCCGCTTGGCCCGGACGATCCGCTGCGCCACGGTCGCCTCGGGGACGAGGAACGCGTGCGCGATCTCCTCGGTGGTGAGGCCGCCGAGCATGCGCAGCGTCAGCGCGACCCGCGCCTGCGCGGACAGCACGGGGTGGCAGGCCGTGAAGATCAGCCGGAGGACGTCGTCCTCGATGTGGTCGTCGTCCGGAACGTCGAACTCGTCGGGCGGCGCCTGGGTCTCCAGGTCGCGGCCCATCTCCTCGATCTTGTCGTCGAGCCGCCGCAGCCGCCGGATCCGGTCGATCGCGCGGCGCTTGCCGACGGCCATGAGCCAGGCGCCCGGGTTATCCGGGACGCCCGACTCCGGCCACTGTTCGAGCGCGGCGACCAGCGCGTCCTGCGCGAGTTCCTCGGCGAGCCCGATGTCGTGCACCATGCGGGCGAGACCGGCGATGATGCGCGCGGCCTCCAGCCGCCACACCGCGTCGACGGTCGCGTGCACGCTCGTGCCCCGTGCGGGCGCCTTCCGCGCCCCGGGCTCGTCCGATGCCGTCACGCTGCCGATGAGAGCACCCGCACCGGCCGCCGCGCAACCTCGGCGGACGCCCCGGCCCGGCCGGGCGCCCGCCGGGCGCGAGCCTCACTGGCCGGGGAGGTCCTCCGGCCCGAACACCTGCTGGATGACGCCCTCGCCGTCGCCGATGATCGCCCAGAAGCGCTTGGACAGCTCGATGGCCTCCTCGCGGCTGCCCACCTCGATCAGCGCGAACCCGACGACCGTCTCCTTCGCCTCGGCGAACGGGCCGTCGAGGACGGTGACCTTGCCGCCGGACGACGTGATCCGGGTGCCGCCGGGCTCCAGCCCGCCGGTCGCGAGCAGCACCCCGCTCCGGGACATCTCCTCGATGAACCGGCCCATCTCGGTCTGCAGCTTCTCGTCCGGCGGCGCGGCGGGCGCAGAACCGTCGTCCGTCGTCATCAACAGGAACCGCATGTCGTCTCCTCTGCTCACCGGCCCGGTCCTTCCCGGTCCGTCACGAACGCGTCGAAGAACGTGTGACCGGATCGACATCCTGGCCGAGATCTTCTGGATTTTTTTCGTGCTCCGTATCGTGCCAGGTCACGGCGCTCTTGAGCCGGACGCTCCCGTACATTCCCCGAGATGACCACCAAAGAGGACATTCCGGACTAGTGGGCAAGTGACTCTCCAACGAGTAACTTCATCCGGTGGAAAGTTTTTCCGCACGTCGAGGAGGGCGTCCCATGGGAGTTCCGGCACCGGTGACCGGTGGGCCGTCCGCGCCGCGTGCCGGAGGTCCGGCGCCGCACGGGCGGTGCCGCGCCGCGGGGCGCGGGGCCTCGTGAGCGCCGCGGAACCGGAGGGCGACCGCGCCCGCGTCGCCCAGGACCACCGGGAGGCGGGCCCGACGGTGCTGCGCCTGCTGGTCGGCGCCCAGCTGCGCCGCTACCGGGAGGCCGCCGGCCTGTCCACCGAGGCCGCCGGGTACGAGATCCGCGGCTCGCATTCCAAGATCAGCCGGATGGAGCTCGGCCGGGTCGGCTACAAGGAGCGCGACGTCGCCGACCTGCTGACCCTCTACGGCGTGACCGACCCGTCGCTGCGCGAGCCGCTGCTGGAACTGGCCGAGCACGCCAACGCGCCGGGCTGGTGGCAGCCGTTCGGCGACGTGGTCCCGTCCTGGTTCGAGCCCTACCTCGGACTGGAGCAGGGTGCGGTGCTCGTCCGCGTGTACGAGGTCCAGAACGTCCCGGAACTGCTGCAGACCAGGGACTACGCCCGCGCCCTGATCGCGGCCCGCCACCCGGAGGCGGGGCCCGAGGAGATCGAGCGGCGGGTGGAGCTGCGGATGCGGCGCCGCCGCGTGTTCGAGCGCCCGGACCCGCTGCGGCTGTGGGCGGTGCTGGACGAGGCGGCGCTGCGCCGGACGGTCGGCGGCCGCGCCACGATGCGCGCCCAGATCGAGCACCTGATCGAGATGGCGGAGCGGCCGAACGTCACCGTGCAGATCGCCCCCTTCGCCTCGGGCGGGCCCGCGACGGAGAGCGGCCCGATGACGCTGCTGCGGTTCGCCGAGCCCGAGCTGCCCGACGTGGTCTACCTGGAGCAGCTCACCTGCGCGCTCTACCCGGACCGGGCGTCCGACATCGCCCGCTACCGCGACGCCCTGGACCGTGTCGGCGTCCAGGCCGAGCCCCCGGACCGCACCCGCGCGATCCTCCGGGCGGCCCTGGCCCGGTTCGGCGTTCCGCCGCGCCGGGCCGCCGGGTGACCGCTCGCTACCGCGCGCTGGGGACGTAGGTGGCGATGATGACGCCGGTCTTGAAGACCTCGGTGCCGGCCAGCTCGAACGCGGCCGAGAACTCGTCGGCGTTGAGCAGCTCGCCGGTCTCGCGGGCGCCGACGAGCACCGGGTGGATCCACAGGCGCAGCTCGTCCAGCAGGCCGTGCTCGACGAGCGTCCGGGACACCGGGCCGAAGCCGTACTGCAGGATGTCCTGACCGTCCTGCTCCTTCAGCTTGGCGATCTCCGTGACGGCCTCCGCCCGCGGGATCGCCGTCGTGTCGCCCCAGCCGGGCTTGCGGAGGGAGTCGGACACGACGTAGTGGGGCAGGCTGTTCATCCGGACGCCGAAGTCGCCGGTCGCCTCCTCCATGGCCGGCCACGCCTGGGAGAAGCCGTCGAACGTCTTGCGTCCCATCAGGATGGCGTCGCAGGAGAACAGCAGTTCCCTGGCGTAGGCGGCGGCCTCGTCCTGGAAGTAGGCCGAGGTCCAGTTCTGCGGGTTCTCGATGACGCCGTCGAGCGACACGTACGTCGAGTTGATGATCTTGCGCATGGTCTCCTCCGTCGGGTTGATCGTTCGCCTTCCGGCGCCGTGTGACCACTGTGCGCGGGACCGTTTACCGGATCCTTACGCTTCCTTTCCGGCGGCCGCCCGGACGCGCCGGAGAACGAGTTCGCATTAGGGTCGGAAGATGCGTTTCGGGCTGCTCGGACCGCTCGCGGTCTGGACCGACGACGGCGGGCTCGTCCCCGTGCCGGGGCTGAAGGTGCGGGCGCTGCTGGCGGACCTGCTCGTGCACGAGGGCCGTCCGGTCCCCGCCGACCGGCTGGTCGACGACCTGTGGGGCGACGCGCCGCCCGGGAACCCGATGGGCGCGCTGTCGGCGAAGGTGTCGCAGCTGCGCCGCGTCCTGGAGGACGCCGAGCCGGGCGCGCGGGCCCTGGTGGAGTCGCGCCCGGCCGGGTACCTGCTGGCCGCCGCCCCCGAGCGGGTCGACGCCCGGTCCTTCCAGGCGCTGGTCGAGCGGGCGCGCGGCGCGGCGGAGCCGAAGGAGAGGGCGGCGCTGCTGGCGGAGGCGCTCGGACGGTGGCGCGGCCCCGCGCTGGCCGACTTCCGCGACGAGGAGTTCACCCGCGCGGCGGTGGCGAGGCTCGAGGAACTGCGGCTGACCGCGCTGGAGGAGCACGCCGAGGTGCGGCTGGCGCTCGGCGAGCACGGCGCCCTGGCGGGCGAGCTCGGCGGCGCCGTCGAGGAGCACCCGCTGCGCGAGCGGCTGAGGGCCGCGCACATGCGGGCCCTCTACGGGGCCGGACGGCAGAACGAGGCGCTGGAGTGCTTCGAGAGGTACCGGGTGCTGCTCGCCGACGAGCTGGGCCTGGACCCGGGCTCCGAGCTGGCCGAGCTCCAGCGGGCCATCCTGCGGCAGGACCCCGCCCTGGGCGGGCCCGCCGCCCCGGAGCCGCCGCGCCCGCGTTCGAACCTGCCCGCCCCGCCGACCGAGCTGATCGGGCGGGACGGCGCCGTCCGGGAGATCCGGGCCCGGATCGGCACCGACCGGCTGGTCACGCTGACCGGCCCGGGCGGGGTCGGCAAGACGCGCCTGGCGATCGAGACGGCGGCCGGGCTCGCGGACAGGTTCGGCGACGGCGTGTGGATGGCGGAGCTGGCGGCCCTGGAGCGCTCGACCGTGCCCGACCTCGCGGAGGTCGTGACGGCGATCCTCGACATCCGGGACGCGCCCGGCGAGCCCGCGGCGGCGCTCGACCGGCTGGCGGCGGCGCTCGGCGCCCGGCGGCTGCTGCTCGTCCTGGACAACTGCGAGCACGTGGTCGAGCAGGCCGCCGAGCTGGCGGACCGGCTGCTGCGCGGGGTGCCCGGGGTGCGGGTGCTGGCGACGAGCCGGGAGCCGCTCGGCCTGCCGGGCGAGGTCGTGTGGGCCGTTCCGCCGCTGGACGTGCCGGGCCGCGGCGACGACCCGGCGGCGTCGAGCGCGGTCCGGCTGTTCGCGGAGCGGGCGCGGGCGGCGTCGCGGGGCTTCCGGCTGGACGGGGACACGGCCGGCCCGGTCGGGGAGCTGTGCCGCAGGCTGGACGGCATCCCGCTCGCCCTCGAACTCGCCGCGACCCGGGTGCGGACGCTCGGCGTCGAGGGGCTCGTCGAACGGATCGACGACCGGTTCCGGCTGCTGTCGTCCGGGCACCGCGGCGCCCCGGCCCGGCAGCGCACCCTCACCGCGGTGATCGACTGGAGCTGGGACCTGCTGACCGGGCCGGAGCGCGCGGTGCTGGGCCGGCTGTCGGTGCACGCCGACGGCTGCACCGCCGACTCGGCCGAGGCGGTGTGCGCGGGCGGGGAGGTCCCGGACGCGGAGGTCCTCGACGTCCTGGTGCGGCTGGTCGACCGCTCGCTCGTCGTGATGACGGAGCGTCCCGGCGAGGGCCCCCGGTACCGGCTGCTGGAGTCGGTCGCCGCCTACGCGGCCGAGCGGCTGGCGGAGGCGGGGGAGACGCGGCGCGCCGAGGCCGCGCACAGCGCCCACCACCTGGCCCTGGCCGAGCGCGCGGCGGGCGGCCTCACCGGGCCCGACCAGGCGCGCTGGCTGGCGAGGCTGGACGTCGAGTCGGCGAACCTGCGGGCCGCGCTCGACGCCGCCGGGTCGGCGGACGAGGCGTTGCGGCTGGTCAACGCGCTCGCCTGGTACTGGTTCCTGCGCGGGCGGCTGACCGAGGCGCTGCGGTCGCTGGAGGCGGCCCTCGCCCGGGACGGCGGATCGCCGGACGTCCGGGCCCGCGCGCTGGTGTGGCGGGCGGGGCTGGCCGTGCTCAAGGGCGCCCCCGGCGACTGGAAGGCCCGCCGCGACGAGGCCCTCGCGCTCGTGGACGCCACCGGCGACGACCGCCTGAAGGCGTGGGCGCGCTGGTTCCTGACGTTCGCCCGGGCCGAGCTGGACGACACCGGCGAGGGCGCCGCGCGGCTGGAGGAGGCGCTCACGGGGTTCCGCGCGTGCGGCGACCGGTGGGGCGAGGCGGCGGCGCTCGTCCAGCGCGCCATGCACGCCCACGCGCGCGGCGAGCCCGCCGCGCTGGAGCGCGACGCCGAACGGGCCGCCGTGCTGTTCGACGAGGTCGGCGACCGCTGGGGACGGCTCCAGGCGGTGGAGTGGCTCGGCGGGCTGGCGGAGCTGACCGGCGACTACGACCGGGCCGAGCGGCTCCATCACGACGCGCAGCGCATCGCCGAGGAGCTGCGGTTGTGGCCGGACGTCGCCATGCGGATGGCGTGGCGCGGCTGGATCGCCTACCTGCGCCGCGACCAGGCGTCCGCGCGGCGGCTGTTCGGGCGGGCGCGGCGGGTCGCGGCGGAGCAGGGGTTCGCGCCCGCGGCCATGTTCGCCGACATCGGCCTCGGGCTGGCGGCGGAACGCGAGGAGCGGCTGGAGGACGCCGAGGACCGGATGCGGCCCCTGCTGGCGGCGGCGTCGCCGGAGGAGTTCCCGCCCCTGTACCTGCCGATGATCCAGACCGGGCTGGGCCGCGTGGCGGAGGCGCGGGGCGACGCGGCGTCCGCCGTCCGGTACCAGCGGGACGCGCTGGCCGTCGCGATCAGGTTGGAGGCGCCACGCGACCTGGCGGGCGCCCTGGAGGGGCTGGCCGGCGCGCTGGCCATGGCGGGGCGGCACCGGGACGCGGCGCAGGCCCTCGGGAAGGCGGCGGCGATCCGGGAGGCCGCCGGCGTGCCGCCCGCCCCCGTCGAGCAGGACGACATCGACCGGGCCGCCGCGCGGCTCGGGGACGCGGCCGGCCCGGACGCGCTCGCCGCGGGGGCGGGCCTCGATCCGGCGGAGATCCTGCGCCGTGCGGAGACCGTCCCTCCGGAGGGCGCGTCCGTATGGGCCGGCCGGTAGGGCGCGGGCGGACCGGCAGGGCGAGGCGGCAGGGCCTCCTGGGGACGCGCTTGCCTGGGTGATTCGCCCTATTGCAAGAAGGTTGCGAATAGTCGCGGATTCATCACGACCCCTTGTGGCCCCTCCCACAGGGGTTGATCATCACCCTTCGTGGGACGACGGGGGTTGGTGCTCAGCCGGATCATCGGCGATCGGACGCTGGTGCTGGCCGCCTGCGCGACCGCCCTCTTCGCCACGACCGTCCTCGCGGCCCTGGTCGGCTACACCGGCTCGGTGACCCGCGAGGGCCTGCGCCGCACCCTGGCGGACGCGACGTTCGAGTCGGTCGGGACGACGCTCGGCACCCACGTCCCGGCGAACGGCCTCCCCACGGTGCAGGGCCAGGTCGACCGGGCGCTGAAGCAGATCTACCGGGACGTCCCGCTGGCGGTCTCGATGAGCGTCCGCAGCGACTCCTTCACGCTGCCCGGCCAGGAGAAGAGCGAACACCCCGACCTGACGGCGTTCGAGACCTACACCGGCATCGAGAAGCACGCGCGGCTCACCGAGGGACGCTGGCCCGGCGCGGCCTCGGGCACGGGCTCCAGGGAGGTCGAGGCGGCCCTGCCCGGCGCCGCCGCCCGCGCCATGCGCGCCGGTGTGGACGACGTCCTCACGCTGCACGGCCGCGTCGACAAGAAGTCGGTCGTGAAGGTCCGCGTCGTCGGGCTGTTCGACGTCCCCGACCCGCAGGACTACTTCTGGCAGGACGACAAGCTCATCACGACCGGCGTCGAAAGGCTCACCTACACGAGCCACGGGCCCTTCGTGGTGCGGCCCGAGGTCTTCGCCGCCCGGTTCACCGGCACGGGATCCGAGGCGCGCTTCACCGTCATGCCGGACCTGCGCGGCGTCGAGCCGGGCGAGCTCGGCGCCCTCGGCGACCGGGTGGCCGCCGGCGGCGACACCTTCGAGAAGGCCGGCGACGGTGCGCAGTTCAGCGTCGCGACCGACCTGCCCGACCTGACCGCGCAGCTGCGCACCGCGCTCCAGGTCGCGCGGTCCACGATGCTCATCCCGGTGATCCAGCTCGCCCTGCTGGCGGGCTGCGCATGGCTGCTGGTCGCGCGGCTGCTCGCCGACCACCGGCGCGGCGAGGTCGCGCTGCTGCGCACCCGCGGCCTCGGCATGCGCCAGCTCGCCCGGCTCGGCCTCGCCGAGGGCCTGCTGATCGTGCTGCCCGCCGCGGTGCTCGGCCCGCTGCTGGCCGGCCCGCTGCTGCGCCTGGCCGGGCACGCGCCCGCGGTCCGGGACTCGGGGCTGCGGCTGGACGCCGGGCCGCTCCTGCCGCTGTGGACCGTCTCGGTGCTGACGGCGCTGGCCTGCGCCGTCGTCCTGACGGTCCCGACGCTGCGGGGCGCGAACCGGACCTTCGTGGAGGCCCAGGCCGGCATCGGGCGGCAGGGCCGCGGCGGCCTGCGCGGCTCGGGCACCGACCTCGCGCTGCTGCTCGTCGCCGGGCTCGCGATCTGGCAGCTCACCCGGTACGGGGCGGACGGCGCGGGCGGCGGCGCCCCCGGCGGCGGCACGGGCGGCATCGACCCGTTCATCGTGTCCGGCCCGGCCCTGGCCCTGCTCGCCGGCGGGGTCCTCCTGCTCCGCCTCGTGCCCGCCGTCACCCGCGTGGCCGAGCGGATCGCGACCCGCGGGCGCGGCCTCGTGGCCGTCCTCGGCACCCGGCAGGTCGGGCGGCGCCAGCTCCGCTACACCGGGCCCGTCCTGCTGCTGGTGATGGCGATGGCCGTCGGGATCCTGTCGGTCACGACGATGGCGACCTGGCGGCGGTCGCAGACCGACCAGGCCGACTTCCAGAGCGGCGCCGACCTGCGGCTGGCCGCCTCGGCCCGGGAGGGCGGCCCGGAGGCGCTCGGGCAGGCCGGGCGGTTCGCGGCGCTGCCGGGCGTCTCGGCCGCGAGCGGGGTCCTGCGCATGGACGCCGACCTCGGCACCGAACCCGCGACCCTGCTCGGCGTCGACGCGAGGAGACTCGGCCCGCTCCTGCGCGTCGGCCCCGGCCTGCGGAACGACCTGCGGTTGGACGAGCTGGCGCGGGCGCGTCCCGCCGCCCCGGCGCTGACCGTGCCCGGCACGCCGAAGCGGCTGCTGTTCGACCTGCGCCTCAGCCGCTCCGGTCCGGAGCCCGAAGTGCCCCCCGACTACGTGCCGCCGCTCGGCGAGGGCTACAAGTTCGTGGTGAGCATCGTCGACGCCGACGGGCTCACCCGGCAGGTGACCCTGCCCGGCATCGACGCGGACGGCGACGAGCACACCATCGCCCTCGACACCGCCCGGCTCGCGGGGAAGGACGGCGTGCCCTCCTTCCCGCTGGCGGTCCGCGGCGTCCACTTCAACTACGACGACAACAAGATCTCGGGCAGGCTCGACCTGGAGCTGCGGAGCATCGCCGGCGAGGGCACCGGCCAGGCCACGCGGCCCGCGGGGGCCCGCTGGGACGCGTTCGCCGGACCGCAGGACCTGGAGCATCCGATCAGGACGACCGCCGAGGAGGGCGAGGACGCGCTGGCGACCCTCACGATCCCCTCGTCGCCCACCCTCGACCGCCAGGGCTTCTACGGCTACGCGACCGGTACCGCCGTCCACGCGATGCTCGGCACGTCCACCCCGCCCTCGCACGACACCAAGAACACCGACCTGCTGCCGGTCGTGCCGGGCGTCATCACCAAGGAGATGGCGAGCCGCGCCAAGGTCGGCGTCGGCGGCACCGTCACCGTGAACACCATCGACGGCGACCAGCCCGTCAAGGTCGCCGGCATCGCGCCCGCGCTGCCGAGCGTGGCGCCCGGCAGGCCTGGCGTCCTGGTCGACCTGCCCACCCTCACCCAGTCGCGGCTCGCCGTGGACGGTTCGGGCGGCGAGACCATCACGCCGCGGGAATGGTGGGCGTCGGCGCGCGGCGGCCGCACCGCCCCCGCCGTCCGGGAACTGGCCCGCCATCCCGCCTGGGGCGAGGTCGCGGCCGACCGCGTCGAGACCCGCGCCCGGCTCCGCGACGCCCCGCTGGGCGCGGCGCTCCAGGGCGCCCTCGTGCTCGGCTTCGCCGCGGCGCTGGCGTTCGCCGTCATCGCGTTCGTGGTGAACGCGGCGGTGACCGCGGGCGAGCGGTACCGGGAGTTCGCGGTGCTGCGGGCGCTCGGCGTCCCGCCCCGCCAGGTCGCCGGGATGCTCGCGACCGAGCAGGCCTACCTGGTCGGGCTCGGCCTGCTCGGCGGGACGGTCCTCGGCCTGGTCGTGGCGCGGCTCGTCGTCCCGCACGTCGTGCTGAGCGTGCAGGCCGCCGAGCCGTACCCGCCCGCGCACCTGGTCGTCCAGTGGCCCGTGGTGCTGGCCGTCCTCGGCGGGGTGGCGGCGGTGCTCGGGCTCGTGCTCGCGCCGGTCATCCGGACGCTGCGGCGCCGGAACCTCGGCGCCGGCCTGCGCGTGGGGGAGGACCGATGAGGAGTGCCGGGACGCGGCTCGCCCGCGCGCAGTGGGCGCCGCTCACCGCGCTGGCCGTGCTGATGCTGGTGTCGGCGCTGCTCGCCGTCGCCGTCCCGTCCCGGACGACCGCCGGGTACGACCGCGCCGCGGCCGCCGCCGTCGGCGCCGACGCCGACATCCACGTGAAGGGGGAGGCCGGAGGCTCCGCCGCCTTCGCGGCCGTCCCCGGCGACGCGGCCCTGAACTCCCACGCCCTCGCCTGGCGGGACCGGCTGCCCCGCTCCCTGGCCGGGGTCGTCGGCGAGCCCGAGTCGTCGGTCACCTCCCCGGGCGACCGCGTCGAGGGGGACTTCCGCCGCCCGAGGATCCTCTACCTCGGCTGGGAGCCGGGCGCCTGGCGGCGCGTCCGCCTCGTCTCCGGCCGCTACCCCTTCAACAAGCCGGGGCAGACGAGCGGCGACATCGACGTGCTGGTCGCCAAGAGGTACGCCGACCAGCTCGGCTACAAGGCCGGCGACCGGATCGACCTCGGCGGCAGGGGCGTCCGCATCAGCGGCCTGTACGCACCGTTGAACGCCGCCGACCAGTTCTGGCGGCCGCGCGCCCGGATCCTGCACCCGACCGTCGAGTACCTCCCCAACAGCACCATCGAGGCCGACGCGGGCACGGCGCTGATCGATGCCACCGCGTACTCGCGCCTCACGCGCGACCCGCATCTGAAGCTGCTCTACGACTGGCGGTTCCCGGTCCGCACCGGCGCCGTCAGCGCCGAGCAGACCCGCGTCATGGTCCGCGACCTCGACGCCTTCCGCTCCGCCGTCGAAGGGCGCGCCGACCTCTTCCCCTGCGAGGTCTCCACCGCCCTGGACAACCGGCTGAAGGAGTTCATCGAACGGCTCCACACCGCCCAGTCCGTCCTCGGCCTCGCCTTCGGCGGCCTCGTCGCCGTAGCCGCCGGGCTGCTGCTGCTCGCCGCCGGGCTGTTCGGCGAGCGGCTCCGCCCGCTCCTCGGCGTGATGCGGGCCCGCGGCGCGTCGCTGCGCCAGCTCGCCGCGCCCGCCTGCGGGCTGACCGCGCTCGCCGCCGTCCCGTCCGCCCTGCTCGGCTACGCGGCGGGACGGCTGCTGGACGCCGGTCCGCCGCAGGCCGCCTCGCTGTACGCGATCGGGCTGCTCGTCCTGGCCGTGCTCGGCGTCTCGGCGACCATGGTCCTGCGGGAGCGCGGCGGCGGGCTCGGCTCGGTCGCCGAACGCCGCGACGACCTCGTCGCGGCGCGGCCCTCCCGGCGGCGGCTCGTCATGGACGGCCTGCTGGTAGTGCTCGCGGTGATCGGCGTCGTGCTGCTGCGCGAGCGCGGCCCGTCCGCCGGCACCGACCCGCTCGTCGCCGCCGTTCCCGCCCTGCTCGGCGCGGCGCTCGGGGTGCTCGTCCTGCGCGCCTACCCGTACCTGCTGCGCGCGGCCGGGCCGCTGCTGCGGCGGCGGACCGGGGCCGTCGCGTTCATCGGCCTCGCCCGCGCGTCCCGGCAGAACCTCGTCGGCGCGCTGCCGCTGGCCGTCCTGCTGCTCGCCGCGACCATCGCCGGCTTCACCTCCACCGTGGACACCGCGCTGCGGATCGGGCAGGAGCGCGCCTCCTGGGCCGAGACCGGCGCCGAGGCGCGGGTCGAGGCGGGGGCGCTGGACGAGGCCGGGCTCCGCCGCATCCGCGCGGTGCCCGGCGTCACCGGCGCCGTCCGGGTCCGGGTCATCACGCGGGCCTCGTCCGCCACCGACCCGGCGCCGGTGACCGTGGTCGGCGTGGACCTCGACGCCTACCGGAGGCTCGCGCCCGAAGTGCCCGGCATCCCGGACACCTCGGGCGCGCTGGTGTCGCCCCTGGCCGCCCGCACCCTGGGCTCCGGCACCGTGACGCTCGGCCGCGCGGGCATGGACCCGGTGACCGTCAAGCCGTCCGGCCAGATCGCGCGCTTCCCCGGTCAGGAGAAGAACAGCGCCTTCGTGATCGTCCCTTACCGGACGGTCGCCGGTGCGACGGGTTTCCCGTCCCACGTCTTCCTCGCGGGCGGCCACATCGACGTCAAGGCGCTGCGCGCCGCGGCCCCAGGGGACGACATCGTGCTGCGGCAGCGGGTCCTGCGGGAGATGACGGGGCTGCCGCTGGTGTCGGTCGTCCACGAGACCTTCCGGAACGGCGCCCTCGCGGGCGGCGCGTACGGGCTGCTCGCCGTCCTGCTGATGCTCGTCGTGGGCGCCCGCGCCCGCGGCCGGACGATCGCGCACCTGCGCGCCCTCGGGCTGAGCCGCCGGCAGAGCCGCCGCCTCGCGCTCGTGGAGGTCGCGCCCGTCCTGCTGTGCGCGGTCGGCGCCGGGTGGGTCCTCGGCCTCCTGCTGCCGGAGATCACCGGACCGGCCGTGGACCTGCGCCCCTACACCGGCGGCTTCGCCGTCACCGCGCACGTCCCGGGGCTTCCGGCGCTGCTCGGCCTGCTCGCCGCGCTGCTGCTGGCGGCCGCCGCCGCCATCGCGGTCGACCGCGCCTTCGACGCCGACCCCGCCGACGCTCTGAGAACGGGGGAGTGATGACCGACACGACCGATCTCGCCGAACTGGAGCGACGGGCCGCCGAACGCGGCCCCGTCTACGGCGAGGGCGCCCACATCGTCTGCGACAACCTGGTGCGCATCTACAAGACCGACGGCGTCGAGGTCGTCGCCCTCCAGGGCCTCGACCTGCTGATCGACCCCGGCGAGCTCGTCGCCATCGTCGGCGCCTCCGGGTCGGGGAAGTCGACGCTGCTGAACATCCTGTCCGGCCTGGACGTGCCGACCGCCGGCGTCGCCCGCGTCGCCGGGTCGGACCTGCTCACCATGGCGTCCAAGGAGCGGCTGGAGTTCCGGCGCGAGAAGGTCGGGTTCGTCTGGCAGCAGACGTCCCGCAACCTCCTGCCGTACCTGACCGCCGCGCAGAACGTCGAGCTGCCCATGAGGTTCGCCGGGCGGTCGCGCCGCGAGCGCGCCACCCGCGCCGCCGAGCTGCTCGGCATGCTGGACGTCGGCGACTGCGCGGGCCGCCGCCCGGCGGAGCTGTCCGGCGGCCAGCAGCAGCGCATCGCGATCGCCGTGGCCGTCGCCAACGAACCCCAGGTCGTGCTGGCCGACGAGCCGACCGGCGAGCTCGACACCGCCACCGCCGCCGGGGTGTTCGCCGCCCTGCGCCGCGTCAACGAGGAGCTCGGCACCACCACCGTCGTCGTCACCCACGACACGCAGGTGTCCGAGCGCGTCGACCGGACCGTCGGCATCCGCGACGGCCGCACCAGCGTCGAGGTCCGCCGCCGCTCCGAGGACGACGGGACCCGCGTCGTCGAGGAGTACGCCCTCCTCGACCGCGTCGGCCGCGTCCAGCTGCCCAAGGGCTTCACCGAGGCCCTGGACCTGCGCGACCGCGTCCGCCTCGCGCTGGAGAGCGACCATGTCGGCGTGTGGCCCGACCGGGAGGAGAACCGATGACCGCGCCGATGGTGGCCGTGGAGGGGCTGGTCCGCACCTTCCGGACGGGCAGGATCGAGGTCCCGGCCCTGCGCGGGGCGTCCTTCACCATCGCGCCCGGCGAGATCGTCGCCGTCCGGGGCCGCTCGGGCTCCGGCAAGACGACCCTCCTCAACCTGATCGGCGGCCTGGACAGCCCGGACGGCGGCACCGTCCGCGTCGACGGCCGCGACGTCGGCGCGCTCTCCGAGGACGAGCTGCTCGCCCTGCGCCGCGACGACATCGGCTACGTGTTCCAGTCGCACGGACTCATCCCCGTCCTGTCGGCCGCCGAGAACGTCGAGGTCCCGCTGCGCCTCGTCCGCACGCCGCCCGCCGAGCGCGACGAGCGGGTCCGCGTCCTGCTGGGCCTCGTCGGCCTGGCCGACCACGCGCTGCAGCGCCCCTACGAGCTGTCCGGCGGCCAGCGCCAGCGCGTGGCGATCGCCCGCGCCCTCGCCAACCGGCCCCGCCTGCTCCTGGCCGACGAGCCCACGGGCCAGCTCGACTCCGAGACCGCCGCCGCCATCATGCCGCTGTTCCGCGCGGTCGTCTCCAGCGAGGGCGTGACCGTCCTGGTGGCGACCCACGACGAGACCCTCCTCGCCGAGGCCGACCGCGTCCTGACCCTGGAGGACGGCTCCGTCACCGAGGCGTCCGTCCCCGCCTGACCGTCACCTGGCGAGGCCGTTCCCCCGGGTCGTGTAGACGCGGGCCCCGACGGCCAGGAGGACGGCCGCGGGCAGCCAGACGGCCGCCGTGGCCCAGAAGTCCTCGCCGACGGCGTTCGCGACGAGCGGGGAGAACAGGCCGGCGAAGAACACGCCGACGGCCAGGCCGAGGGTGGCGACCATGCCCCGGCTCGGGCCGGCGTGCCGTCCCAGCCTCCAGACGCACGCCGCCGTGACGAGGAGGCCGGGCGGAATCATGATCAGCCCGGCGATGAGGGACCGGGCGCGCAGGTCGGCCGGGGCGGCGTCGGTGTCCTGCGACTCGCCGCGCGCCGCGATCTCGGTCAGCCGCCCGCGCCAGACGGTGCCGGTGACCCGGTCGCCCCTGCCGAGATCGCCGATGACCGGGCCCCGGTCGGTGTAGGCCGTCTCCCACCGGTGGCCGTCCGTGCCGGTCAGGGTGACGGTGTCGAGCCTGCCCCGCCTGGACGTCAGCCGGACGCCGGCCACGGTGAACTCCCGCGTCCAGCGGCACTCGGCGGGCCGGGCCGGCGCGGACGGGCAGCGCGGCGCGGCCCGGTAGGCGTCCAGGTCCCGGGTGCCGTCCGGGACCTGCGTGACCATCAGGACCACGGCGAGCGCCACGAAGACGACGGCCGCCAGGAGCGTGAGCACGGTCGCGACGGTGCTACGCAGGACTCCGGCGAGAGAGGGCTGGGGCATGCCCAGATTGTCCCGTTCCAAGAAGGGTGGCGCTCACCAGGGGGACAGGCTTGCGAAGTGATCGTCGGGGGAATCGGTATCGGGGGAACGGAGGGGACGCGATGGCGACCGTGGTACTGGTGGGGACGCTCGACACCAAGGGCGCGGAGTACGCGTGGCTCCGCGAGCGGGTGCGTGAGCTGGGCTGCGACACCGTCCTCGTGGACGCGGGGGTCGGGCCGTCGGAGGTGACGGCCGACGTCACCGCCGAGGAGGTCGCGGAGGCCGGGGGCGCCTCGCTCCAGGCCCTGCGGGACGCCGGCGACCGGGGCGCGGCCGTCACGGCGATGGGGGAGGGCGCGGCGGTCGTCCTCGCCGCGCTGGACCGGGTGGACGCCGTGCTCGCCGTCGGCGGGAGCGGCGGATCGTCGATCGCCGCGCGGGCCGTCCGGGACCTGCCCATCGGACTGCCCAAGCTGATCGTGTCGACGATGGCGTCGGGGGACGTCTCGCCCTACGTGGGCGCCAAGGACGTCACGCTCACCTACAGCGTCGTCGACATCGCGGGCCTGAACCGGCTGTCGCGCCTGATCCTCGGGAACGCCGCCGCGGCGGCGGCCGGGATGGCGAAGGCGCACGCCGTCCCGGAGCCCGCCCCGGACGAGCGGCCCCTCGTCGCGGCGTCCATGTTCGGGGTCACGACCCCGGCGGTGGACGCCGCCCGGGAGCGCCTGGACGAACTCGGCTACGAGGTGCTCGTCTTCCACGCGACGGGCGCCGGAGGACGGGCGCTCGAAGGGCTCGTGGAGAGCGGCCTGCTGGCCGGGGTGCTCGACCTGACCACCACCGAGCTGGCGGACGACCTCGTGGGCGGCGTCCTGTCGGCGGGACCCGACCGCCTCACCGCCGCGGGACGGCACGGCGTCCCGCAGGTCGTGGCGCCCGGCGCCCTCGACATGGTCAACTTCGGGCCGCGCGGCACCGTCCCCGAGCGGTTCGGGCAGCGGATGCTGTACGTCCACAACCCCACCGTGACGCTCATGCGGACGACGGCCGAGGAGATGGGCGAGCTGGGCCGCAGGATGGCGGCCAAGCTGGCCGCCGCCACCGGGCCGACCGCGCTGTTCGTCCCGCTCAAGGGCGTGTCGGCGCTCGACGCGCCCGGCATGCCGTTCCACGATCCGGTGGCCGACGTGGCCTGCTTCATGGCGCTGGAGGACGTCGCGGAGGCGGAGATGCTCGACATGCACATCAACGACCCGGAGTTCGGCCGGGCGATGGCCGACCGGCTGCACCGGCTGATCTCGGAGGGCGCGCAGTGAACCGCGAGACCGTCCTGTTCCGGCTGCGGAACACCGTCGAGGAGGGCAGGCCCGTCATCGGCGCGGGCGCGGGCACCGGGCTGTCCGCCAAGTGCGCCGAGGCGGGCGGCGTCGACCTGATCATCATCTACAACTCGGGCCGCTACCGGATGGCCGGACGCGGGTCGCTGGCCGGCCTGCTCCCGTACGGGGACGCCAACCAGATCGTGGTGGAGATGGCGTCGGAGGTGCTGCCCGTCGTCCGGGACACGCCCGTCCTGGCCGGAGTGTGCGGCACCGACCCGTTCCGGTTGATGCCCGTCTTCCTCGACCAGCTCAAGGCCATGGGCTTCGCGGGCGTGCAGAACTTCCCGACGGTCGGGCTCTACGACGGCGTCTTCCGGCAGAACCTCGAAGAGACCGGCATGGGCTACGACCTGGAGATCGAGATGGTGCGGCTCGCCCGCGAGCGCGGCCTGGTCACCGCCCCCTACGTCTTCGACGAGGACCAGGCGCGGGCGATGGCCGAGGCCGGCGCCGACGTGCTCGTCCCCCACGTCGGCCTGACCACCAAGGGCAGCATCGGCG
This sequence comes from Actinomadura sp. NPDC000929, assembly GCF_040492065.1. Lineage (NCBI taxonomy): Bacteria > Bacillati > Actinomycetota > Actinomycetes > Streptosporangiales > Thermomonosporaceae > Actinomadura > Actinomadura sp. NPDC000929. The sequence continues at coordinate 34,575 of NZ_JBEUPA010000044.1, forward strand.
CCGGGACGTCCCTGACGCTGGACGAGGCGGTCGAGCGCGTCCAGGCCATGCGGGACGCCGCGGCCGCCGTCCGTCCCGACGTCCTCGTGCTGTGCCACGGCGGCCCCATCGCCGAACCGGACGACGCCGCCTACGTCCTGTCCCGGACGGAGGGCGTCGTCGGCTTCTTCGGCGCCTCCTCCGTCGAGCGGCTCCCGACCGAGAAGGCCGTCACCGCGCAGGTCGCGGCCTTCAAGAACCTGGAGATCTGATGCTGAGGAACCCCGGTGACGTGGCGACCGCGACCTTCGACTGGGGGTCGATCAAGTGGTTCGTCACCCCGTCCGCGGTGCCCGGGGCGGGCAGCACCCTGGGCGAGGTGATCGTCAACCCCGGCAAGGGCCACGCCCGCCACCACCATCCGAACGCCGAGGAGGTCATCTACGTCATCTCCGGCGAGGCCGCGCAGATGGTCGACGACGGCGAGCCCTTCCTGATCCGCGAAGGCGACGCCGTCCACATCCCCAAGGGCGTCTGGCACTCCACCTACAACATGACCTGGCGCCCCCTGCGCCTGATCGTCACCTACACCCCCGGCGGCGAGGAGAAGGCCCTGGAAGCCGCCCCCGACCACTGCCTCCACGAACCAGGCGCCATCCCCGAATGGCGCCCCGCCTAACCACCACCCCCGTTCCCGCCCCCAGATGCGGACCCCATACGCGCTGGCCCGAACGCAACCGCCGCACCCCCCCAAGCCGCATCGGCCACCCGAGCGCCGCTGCACAGCTAGTTCCTGGCCGCCCAGCCTCGGGTGCAGGGCCCACACGCTCTGGTCCGCCTCTGCGTAAAGCCCCGGGCGCAGCCGTCCGCGCCTCCGAGCGGCCTTAGGGCAGCCGCGCGCTGCGCGCCGCTGCGCGGCTAGTTCCTGGCCGCCCGGCCGCAGGTACGGGGAGCGTGCGCCTTGGTGCTTCTTTGCGTGAGGTTCCCGAGCGCAGCCCGTCGCGCGCCTCCTAGCGGCGTTGGCTGCTCGAGCGCCGCGCGGGCAGCCAAGCGCCGCGCGGCGTTGCGTGGCCACGCACCGCGCGCTCGGCTCAGGTGCGGGACCAGGCGACCTCATGCTTCTGCGCGAGGAGGGGCCGAACGTGGCATCCGCGATCCCGCAGCGTCCCTGGTGACGGGGTGCCGCGCTGGGGGCCTGGCCTGGCGCTCGGACTCACGTTCGGGACCAGGCGGCCAGGCCTTCCTCGGTGAGGAGGAGGTCGAAGGCGGCGTCCGCGGCTCCGGTGAGGGGGCCCTGCGGGCCGAGCGTCGAGGGCAGGATGGGCGGCGGCGCCGTGCGGCGGTAGCGCATCAGGGCCGCGGTGTAGCCGGTCTCCAGGGCCGCGGGCGCCGTCGCGGCCAGATCGGTGGCCAGGCCGGAGAGCGTGACCACGCCGGGATCGAGGGCGTTGGCGAGGGCGCCGATGCCCCGTCCCAGCGCGTGCGCGGCGGCGCCGACGGCCGAGCGGGCCGCGGGGTCGGACGACGCGGCGGCGATCACGTGCCCGGCGGCCGTGCGCGGGTCGCGGGGGGCGGGGCGGCCGAGGGCGCGGGCCATGGCGCGGCCGTCGACCTCCAGGTCCCAGCAACCGCGGGCGCCGCAGGGGCATTGGAGCGAGGGGTCCCCGAACGGCATGTGGCCGAACTCGCCGCCAGCGCCGGTGGCGCCGTCCACCGGCCGTCCGTCCACGACGAGGATGCCGCCGATCCCTACCTCGACCGTGAGGTGCAGGACCACCCGCGCCCCCGCGCCCGCGCCGCGTCTGGCCTCCGCCAGCCCGGCGAGCGAGGCGTCGTTGCCGACGAGCAGGGGAATTCCGGGCGGCCGGAGCGGTTCTAGGTCCACGCCGCGCCAGCCCATGCCCGACGCCTGGACGACCGTGGTCGCGCTGACCGTGCCCGCGACGCAGGCGGACACCGCACGGAGGCGGTGGCCGTAGCGGGCGTGCATGGCCGCCACGTGGTGGCCGAGCGTCTCGAGGACGTCCGGGGTGCCGGAGTGGCCGCCGGCCTCCTGCGCGACGACGCGGCCGCCCAGTTCGACGCAGGCCGCCTGCCACCGCTCGTGGCTGATGTCCACGACGCACACCAGCGGGCCGTCGCGGTGGGGCACGAGCGCGGGGGAGGGGCGGCCGCGCCCGCCGGTCAGGGCGGAGGCCTCCTCGTCGAGCAGCCGGGCCGCCTTCAACCGGCTCGTGATCTCGGTCGCGGAGCCGCTGCTCAGCCCCAGCGCCCGCGCCGCGTCCGCGCGCTTGACCGACGGGTGAGCGTGGGCGTGGCGGAGCATCGCCAGCGCTCCCTGGCTGCGCAGGGCGCGCGCGGAGTGCGCGGTCATCGGCTCCATGGGTGACATCCTGGCGTGCTCGACTTATCCTCGTCCTACGAGTTTAATAGGGAGGCGCGATGAAGCCCGCCGACACGGGCCCGGCCACCGGGCGGACAGCGGAGACACTCGGGCTGTACGCCGCCTTCGGATGCCTCGGCTACCTGCTCACCGGGCTCGGTGCGATCCTGCCCCAGTTGCGGGAGGAGCGCGGCCTGCCCCGCGCCGAGGCCGCCCTCTACCCGTCCGCCTTCGCCCTCGGTCTGGTGATCGTCGGGCTGGTCGGACACCGCCTGGCCGCACGGCTCGGGCGGTACGCGATCCCGGCGGCCCTGACCGCCCTCGTCGGCGGCGCCGCCCTCCTGGCCGCATCCGGCGAACGACTCGGAACGGCCTCGGGCGCCCTGGTCCTCGGCCTCGGCGGAGCGGGCCTCGTCCAACTCGTCCCGGCGGCCCTGCGCGCCGCCCAGCACGGCGATGGAACGGTCCAAATCGGCGAGGCCAACGCCGTTTCCAGCGCCGCGTCCGTCCTGTCCCCGATCCTCATCGGCGCCGCCCTGGCCCACGGCCTCGGCTGGCGCCCCGCCTTCGCCGCCCCGCCCCTCCTGGCCGCCGCCATCCTCCTTCTCCTCACCCGTCCACCCCGCCCCCCGATCAACGCCCCCACCGAGCCCGCACCGGCCCACGCCACCCCCGCGCCCACCGACCCGCCCAGCACCAAGCCCCTCAACGCTGCGCCAACGGACTACGAGTCGCCCGGGAACGAGCCAACGGCAGGCACCGCAACCGAAGTCCGGCCTACCCGTCTCGGCGCGGCAGGTACTGAGCCTTCTGGCGCTTCTGTCGATCGCAGGTCGTTCGACGAGGAGTCGGCGGCGGGTGGTGTGGGTGGTGGGCGGGTTTCCTGCCTTGGTGTAGGCGCTGAGGCTTCTGGTGGGGTGGGTGCTGGCGGAGAAGGGGGTCGGTCCGTTCGCCGGGGACGGGGCGGGGTTGGGTTCTGGGGACGGTGGGTCGATCTTGTGCTCGCGGTGGGGGTGGAGTTCTGCATGGTCTTCTGGGCGGCGGACTTCCTCGGGAGCGTCAAGGGGCTGGGGGCGGGGAGCGCGGCCACGTTGTCGGCGGGGTTCGTCCTCGGGATGGCCGCCGGGCGGGCCGCCGCGGGGCCGGTCGTGCGGCGCGGAGGACGGCCGGACCGGCTGCTCGCCCTCGCGGCGGCCGTCGGCCTCGGCGGGTTCGCGGTGCTGTGGGCGTCGCCCGCGCCGGTCGCCGTCGCCGGGCTCGTGGTGACCGGGCTCGGGGTGGCGTTGCTGTATCCGGTGATCCTCGGCCAGGCCCTCGCCGCGCGGCCGTCCGAGCCGGCGCGGGCCGCGGCGCGGTGCGCGCTCGCGTCCGGGGTGGCGATCGGCGTCGCCCCGCTCGTGCTCGGGGCGCTCGCCGACCTCGCCACCCTGCGCGCCGCCGCGCTCGTCGCGCCCGTCCTGCTGCTGGTGCTGCTGGCCCGCTGCGGACGGCGGCTCAGGACCGGATAGCCGCGCCCCGCCGCGCCCGGCGGCGCCCAGCGGGGCCCAGCCACGCCCGGCGGCGGCTGGTGGCGGTCGGTGGCGGTCGGCTTGCGAAACGGTGGTTTCTGGCGTCTCGACCACGATCGCGTGGGCGCGGAGCCGAGTGGCGCCGGACGCCGGACGGGTGGAGGTTGTCCAGGCCGTTCGCCCTCCGCGCCTCGGCCCCCGACTGGTCGTCGTCGAGGCGCGGAGTAGGACGGCTTCCGTCGCGTCGGCGGGTGGGCTAGCTGTCGGCGAACGAGCAGTCGGCGGGGTTGTCCGGCGGCTGGAAGTCGCCGGTCGGGAGCTTCAGGGGCGCGTCCTTCACCGTGTACCCCTTCAGCCATTTCCCGAAAGGACCGGAACTGTTGGTGCTGAACGGCGCCGGCCCGACACCCATCTGCTGGCACTGCGGATAGACGACGCCCCACGAGAAGCCCATCCGGTCGAACTTGTGGCCGCGCGGCGACTGGTAGAACGTCAGGTTCGCGCGCTTCTGGTTCGGTGGAATGCCGTGCTCGTCGTCCTGCCGGATTCCGGACACGACCGCGACCGGCCCGGTCGCCATCACGTAGTCGACCTTGATCCAGCCCCAGTGGTGCTTCGACGGTCCACCGGGCACGTCCGGCGCGTAGTGGTCGAACTTCACCGTGCCGCGCGCCGCACCCATGATCATCTTGCCGTTGACGAACTTCCACGGGCCGCCGTGCGCGTCGACGATGAACCGCCGGTACGGGTACTCGGAGTCGCCCGGGTAGTTCAGCCACGCGTCCCCGGTGACGTGGGCCTCCTTCGGGACCGGCCCCTTGTCCTGCGCCATCGCGCTGCCGGTGCCGACCGCGCCGGCCGCGCAGAGAACGGCCATTCCGGCGACCGCGGCACGCCTTTTCCGTGACATGTGGATTCCCCTTTTCCGTGGGCGTCCATCGCCCGCATCCACACGTTCTCAGCGCCCGCCCAGGTCGTCCTTCCCCCGTACGGGCGATACCGCTCGCCCGTGGGGCGGAATGTCAGCTCACTTTGCCCCGGACGTAGACCCATCTGCCGTCGTGTCGCACGAACCGGCTGACCTCGTGCATTTCACCGGGCTCCGTTCCCGTCAGGTAATGGGCGCGGAACTCCACGAGGCCCTTGTCGTCGTCCGGCCCGCCGCCCTCGGTGCGGACGACCTCCAGCCGCGTCCAGCGCGTGCCGTCCTCGAAGCCGATCCGCTCCGGACGTGTCGCCGGATGCCAGGTCGCGAGCAGGTACGCCTCGTCCTCCACCGCGAACGCGCTGAACCGCGACCGCATCAACCGGACGGCCGTCTCAGCCGTTTCCTCACCCCGGTGCAAGGGCCCGCAACAGTCCCGATACCGGGAGCCGACCCCGCACGGACATCTTTTCGCCACCTTCCGATTCTGCCTTGCGGGGCGGTAACCGCGCGGCGACGATGAGCGCCATGTCCGCACGGTTACCGCCCGAGATCGACACCTCCCGCCCCCATCCCGCGCGCATGTGGAACTACTGGGTCGGCGGCAAGGACTTCTACGAGATCGACCGGCAGGTCGGCGAGCAGGTCGCGGCGGCGTTCCCCAGCGCCGGCGACGTCGCCCGCCACCGCGACGCTCGGCCGCATGGTCCGCCACCTCGCCGAGCGGGAGGGCGTCCGGCAGTTCCTCGACATCGGGACGGGGCTTCCCACGCACGACAACACCCACGAGGTCGCCCAGCGCGTCGCGCCCGAGTCGCGCGTCGTGTACATCGACAACGACCCGCTGGTCCTGCTCCACGCGCGGGCGCTGCTGACCGGGCGCCCCGAAGGCAGGACGGACTACGTCCAGTGCGACGTCCGCGACCCCGGCCGGATCCTGGACGAGGCCGCCCGCACCCTCGACTTCGGCCGTCCGGTCGGCCTCATCATGTTCGGGATCATGGGCAACGTCGTCGACGACGGCGAGGCGCACGCCATCGTGCGGCGGCTCCTCGACGCGCTCGTCCCGGGAAGCTTCGCGGCGTTCAACGACGGCACCGGCGTCGTCGACCGGAAGGGCCGCGAAGAGGCCGTGCGGATCGCCGTCGAGCAGGGCTCGACGCCCTATGTCGTCCGCACGCCCGAGCAGATCGCCGAGTTCTTCACCGGCCTCGAACTGCTGGAGCCGGGCGTCGTCTCCACGTCCCGCTGGCGGCCCGAGGCGACGCCGTTCGGCATGCCGGAGCCGGTGGACGCCGCCTGCGGCCTGGCCCGCAAGCCCTGACCCGGCGGTCGCCGCGAGGTGTCGCATCCGGCCGCCCGCCGATCGTCCAGGAGGTGGAAGACCCCGTACGACTCGAAGGATCTTCACCTGCTGCCACCCCGCGCTGCCCGTGGCGGCGCAGGTGGACGTGAGGTCGGGAGCCCGCTTCGCGCGACAAGATCGTTTTGTCAGGCTTGATCGACTTCTCCGGCGGGCACGTTATCGATCATGTCTCGGTCGCCGCTGAGGCGATCGTCCGACTTCGACGGAGAGGGACTCGATGGCGACTCTCAGATCCGCCGGCCGCCTTCCGCTGGCGGTCACGGCGGCAGGCGCCGCGACGCTCGCGCTTCTCGCGCCCGCCGCGGCCGCCGACGTCCGGTACGAGCCCGGAGCCCCCGGCATGGGCGACCCCTACTTCCCCGATCTCGGCAACGGCGGATACGACGTCACGCACTACTACATCCAGACCGCCTACGACCCGGGCACCGACGAGCTCACCGGCACGACCACCGTCAAGGCGACCGCCACCCAGAACCTGTCCCGGTTCAACCTCGACTTCCACAAGATGAACGTGCGGTCGGTACGGGTGAACGGCCGCGCGGCGTCGTTCGACCGCACCGGCGAGCGGGAGCTGGAGATCACCCCGCCCCGCGGCCTGCGGAAGCACAGCGCGTTCACCGTGACCGTCCGCTACGACGGCGTGCCGCAGGTCCTCAGCGGCCCGGTCGTCTTCGACCTCCCGTACGGTTTCCTGCCGACCAGGGACGGCGCGACGGTCATGAGCGAGCCCGACGGCGCGTCCACCTGGTTCCCGTCCAACGACCACCCGCGCGACAAGGCGCTGGTCACGCTGGAGACGACCGTCCCCCACGGCCTCAAGGCGATCGGCAACGGACGGCTCGTCCGGCAGTGGAGCGCCCACGGAGAGGACACCTTCCTGTGGCGGGAGGACCGGCCGACGGCGACGTACCTGGTGACCAACTCGATCGGACGGTTCGACGTCTCCACGACGACCACCCCCAAGGGCGTCCCGCAGCTCGACGCGGTCGACCCGGAGATCGCCTCCGACCCCGACGCGCTCAGCACGCCGCGCCACACCACGCGGGTGACGGACGAGCTCGCCGGCTACTTCGGCGACTACCCGTTCACCAGCACCGGCTCCATCGTCGAGAACGACAACGTCCCGCCGCTCAACCTGGAGAACGCGCTGGAGACCCAGACGCGCCCCACCTACCAGAGCCCGCCCGTCGAGCGGGGCGTGGCGCACGAGATCGGCCACCAGTGGTTCGGCGACAGCGTCTCGGTGCGCGACTGGAAGGACGTCTGGCTGAACGAGGGCTTCGCCAAGTGGGTCGAGTGGTACTGGGCGGAGAAGCACGGAGGCCAGCCCGCGCAGCTGTCGTTCCAGCAGTCCTACGACAACCCGCCGCCGATCCAGCCGGACCGGCCCCCGTTCTGGGACCTCGTGATCGCCGACCCGACCCACGACCAGCTGTTCCACCGCGCGATCTACTTCCGCGGCGCGATGACGCTGCAGGCCCTCCGCCACAAGATCGGTGACGGGCCGTTCCTGCGCCTCGTCCGCACCTGGGTGGCCACCAAGCGGTACGGCAACGCCGGTACCGGGGAGTTCGAGGCTCTGGCGGAGAAGGTCTCCGGCCAGGACCTGGACGCCTTCTTCAAGGCCTGGCTCCACAGCCCGACCAAGCCCACCACCTGGTGACCCGCCCCGGGGGCCGGCGCACCGCCGGCCCCCGGCGCGGTGGGTGAGGCAGGGGGGCGGCCCTGCCTGGCTCAGTCCAGCAGCAGGCCCATGTAGTACTCGTTGATCCGGTGCCCCTGGGCCTCCAGCGCGGCCCGCCGGAGCCCCTCCACCTGGAAACCACAATTCAGATAAAGCGAAAGAGCGCGGCGATTGTGCTCCATCACGGTGAGTTCCAGACGTCGCATCCCGCGCGTCCGCGCCTCCCGCAGTGCCGCCCCCATCAGGGCCTTGCCCAGCCCCCGCCCGCCGTGGCCGGAGCGCACGCCGGCGACCACGTAGCCGGTGCGGCGGGCCCTGGCGAAGGGGAGCACCGACACGTCGACGTAGCCCACCGCCGCGGGCCCCTCCAGCGCCACGACCAGGTACGACGGGTCGCGGCCCTCGGCGCGGGCGGCGAGGCGCAGCTTCAGCGGGTCGAGGTCCGGCTCCCGCTCGCCGGGTTCCAGAAGCATGAATTCCGTCTCGCCGTCCAGAAGGTGCTGCAATTCCGCCAAAGCGGACGCGTCTCCTGGACGCCCGAGCCGGATCAGCGGATCAGTGGCCGTCACGCCCCCAGTGTGCCAGATGGAAATACCCGCCATTTCAAACTAAACGCCACAACCACTCCCCAGACCTGCAAGAAAAGTGCCCTCTACCGGTAACGACATCGCCCACGCTCATTACCTTTCCCGCCGAGCGGGCGCCTCCGCGGCGGCGAGACGCCGGCCGTCCGCCGCCGTCGACCGGGGGCGGAACCGCCGCGGGCTCGGAATCCGTGGATTCCGAGCCCGGTTCTGCCTGGCGCCTCCGGCGTGGGGAGCGTGGCGCGCGTGTCCTTTCGGGAGTCCGTGGGGTGGGACCGAAGCGATCAGTAGTTCGGGTTGTTCGTGGTGGGGATCTGGATGCTGATCGGGAGGTTGCCCCCCGACAGGAAGAGCAGGGTCCCCAGGCGGATGATCTCGTCGAAGGCCCAGTAGATCTGCAGCAGGCCGGGGGGCGCGTCCGTGATCTTGAGCAGGCCCTCCTTGATGGCGACGAAGGTCGGCCAGAAGGCCTCGAAGGCCGGGTCCCACACCGGCTCGCGCGGGATCTGCAGCCAGCCGCAGATCTGGTCGCCGAGCATGTAGCGGGTGAGCGCGCCGAGGATGTGCGTGGTGAGGATGCCGCCGTCGATGGTGACGCCGAGGTGGAGCAGGATGTCGGCCAGCTTGACGCCCTCGGGGGTCGGGGCGAGGACCGGGTCGAGGACCTGCGCGGCCTGGGCGTTGGCCTCGTCCCACGAGTTGGGGATGTACTCGTCCAGGATGCCCAGCATGTGCGCGGTCAGCTGCCAGGAGTGCAGGAACGCCGCGGACTCGTCGGCGGGGATCGGCACCTTCCACCGGTTCAGCTGCTTCATGACCGTGGTGGGCAGGCTGTGCCAGGTGACCATCATGTCCGCCTGGCTGATCGGGATCTGCTCGTCGGCGACCTTGGTCCAGTACGGGGACTGCGGCAGCAGGTGGCGCACGCCCGCGTGGGCCAGCCGCGTCTTGACGCAGGTCACGATCATCTCGCCGTCGGGCAGGAACGCGTTCCTGGTGCCGATGTCGTAGCCGAGCTTGGCGGTCTTGGTGATGCGGTCCCTCATGTCCGCGCCGCCCTTGGAGTAGTACACCGCGCGCGCCTCGTGGGGGATGACCGTGCTCATCATCCCGCTGGCGAAGCCGTAGCTGACGCCGAGGTAGGTGCCCCGCTTCTGGTTGAACCTGAACGCGGTGGCGAGCTTCGTCTGGTCGGCCCACGACGGCAGCTGCCGGGCCTTCTCGATGAACGCCCTCAGGTCCGCCGGCAGCCCGGACGGCAGCGCCTGGCCGTTCTTGGTCCAGGTCTTCAGCAGCATGTTGACCTTGGGGACGTCGCCCCGGTCGATCAGCGAGGCGACCAGCGGGTCGGCCTCCTCGTCCCAGACCCACCGCGGGTCGACGCCCTTGCCGGCGCCCACGACCGATCCCTTGGGCGACCACGTCCACAGCGGCCTGGCCTGGGCGGGCGTCGCGACGCTGAGCGCACCGAGCGCCCCGAGCACCCCGCCCGTCATCAGCACGTTGCGCCTGCTGGGTTGTTCCATGCCTTTCCCTCCTCGGGCCGACGACGACTGCTGATACGATGAAACACAACGTGCTTCCGTGTATCAGGGTCTGGCATCATGAGAGCACACGGTGGCTTCGGTCACAAGACCCTTCGTGACGCACATGGACGATTCGGGCAGAATCGGTGTCTCGGGAGGGGATCGTGGAACCTGTGCTGTCGTTCCTCATGGGGTCGTCGGACTCGGGGTCGCTGCTGGAGAGCGTGTACGTCGAGGCCGTCGAACAGGTCGACGACGTGGACGAGACCCGGTCGCGCGTCCTCGACGCGGCCTACGCGCAGTTCTGCCGGATGGGCATCCAGCGCTCCACGATGGACGACGTGGCCCGGCGGGCCGGCGTCTCGCGGATCACCGTCTACCGGCGGTTCGCCACGAAGGACGCCCTGGTGGAGCAGGTGGTGCGGCGGGAGTTCCGCCGCTATTTCGACCGGTTCCTCATCGACATCCGGGAGGCCGAGACGGCCGCCGACCGGGTCGTCCTCGGCTTCGTGAGCTCGCTGCGCGCCATCCGGGGCAACCCTCTGATCGGCGGCCTGATCGCCACGGAACCGGACCTGCTCCTGCCCTCCCTGACCGGTGACGGGGGCCGGACCCTCGCCACCGTGCGGCGGTTCGTCGCCGACCAGCTCCGCCGCGAGCAGCGCGCCGGCAACGTGTCGAGCGACCTGGACATCGATTTCGTGGCCGAGATGATGGTCCGGATATCCGGCTCGCTCCTGGCGGTTCCCAGCCACATCATCGACCTCGACGACGACGCTCGACTGGCCGCCCTGGCCCACCGCTTCCTCGTCCCGATGCTGGAACCGAGAGAGCCCCGTCTCGACCGTCCCTGACCTGTCGAGGCCGCGGTCGGCGCCCTCGCGCGGCGAAATGTCGCCGCGGGCGACCCTTGTGACCCTTTCCCGCCGCCATGGAAGAGCCTTCGCGGCGCCGCCATGGCGAACCGTTCCATTCTCCGCCGGGCGGAGCGCCATGGTGAATGAAATGGCGTCGATGTGCGGCTCTGCGTGACGGGAGAGGGCCCTTTGTGATATGGGGCTGACCTGCGTCCACATGGACGGATGCGTGGCGCTGGAAGCTTGACGTCGGGCATTAAGTAAGTACTATGTCCTTTGCGGCAAAGGCCGCAAAAGGAACTCAAAGAAAAGGGAAGTGTGTCGCAATGGCGACTAGCTTGAACAAACAAGATAAAATGGAACGAGAGGCCTCGCTGAGGTCGATCCTCGACACCGAAGGGCTCTTCCGGTTCGCGTCGGAAACCGACCGGGAGGCCGTGGCGTCCGCCCTCCGCGACGCGTACGACGCCGCATGGGAGACCATCGCACCGTTCTACGTCCGGGCCGTCCACCGCATGCTCGGAGACATCCGAGCGGCGGCCGCGAACGGCGCGACCCTCGCGTCGGTCGGCCGCGACGGCGAGAACTGCCGCATGATCGTCCTCGCCTTCGAGCCGGGGCTGGACATCATCGAGATCCCCATCAACCGGAGCGTCGTCAGGAGCGCACTGGCGGATCTGAAGCGCCACCATGGCAGGACCTTCCCCGAGCTGGACGCCATGCTCGGGACGATGGCGTGGAAGGCCCCCTCCGACGAGGAGATCGCCGACGCCGCTCGGAACCTGACGACACTCCTGCGTCGGCGGGGCCTGCCCGTGGACGAGCCCGAACCGCGGCAGGACGTCATCCTGCTCGACAACGGAATGCGCGGCACGGCCCGTGCGGCCCTGAAGCAGATGTACTGGCCGACCGCCAGGGGAACCCTGGTGCGCGGGCTGTACCTGTTCCGGACGGCGGCGTACTTCGACCCGCACCCGCACGCGGACCGGGGGTACCTGTTCGACCTCGACGCGGCCGGCAGCGACGGCGGCAAGAACCTGCTCGTGCTGCCGGACGACCCGGATCTGGAAGGTCTGACCTTCCGGGCGAACGACGCGCTCGTGGTGATCGAGGTTCTGACCAGCGGGCCGAAACTGACACCCGACCGGATCGACGCCCAGGGCCACCCCGTGCAGGGATGGTTCCGAGACCACCCGCTGACGAAGGGGGTCAATCCGGTGCACCGGTCCGCCCGCTACACGGATCCTCGGGTCCAGGAGGGGGTGCTGCGCGCCGTCCGCGAGGCCATCGGGAATCACGCGCGGTCCGTGGCCCTTCGCGAGCGGCGCGGCGCGGACGTCCAGGAACTGCTGCGCCCCGGCCACGAGCGAATGGTGCGGAACACCCGGGACTGGATCGCCGGAAACCTGGACGCCATGCATCCGGGGCTCCGCGAACTCGTCAGCACGTACTGCTGGCGGACGGCCCGGTGGGGCATGAACGTCAAACTCGCCGACGCCGTCGAAGCCGCCGGCCTGTCCGCCGAAACCGCGCGGACCGTCTGGACGGAGTTCGACGAACTGCGGGATGACACGGCCAGGGAGGCGTTCATCGAGAGGCTGGCCGGTTCGCCGCGAGAAAGCTGATCGTGCGGCGGTCTCACGGCCGGTAATGATCAGGCCCGGCCCGCCTTAGGGCCGGTCCGGGCACTCGACCCGTCCACCCGAAGGCCGGGCGGCGCACTCACGCGCCGCCCGGCCTTTCCCATGCCGCGCCGCCGGGCGAGCCGAAGGCCTTTCGGAATATGACCTGGGTCGCGCTTTCGGCCCGGTTGCCTTCCGGCCTCGGCGCCGTACGGTCTTGATCAGGTCCTGCTCGGCAGGGCTTCTGCCTCGTGCAGTTCGTGACTAAAGCCCGGAAGGCTGCGTGATCATCATGATCCCGACCAACGACCGTCCCGAGATCTCCCGTCGCGGGAACGGTTTCCCCCTCACCCGCTACGCCGGGCCCGACTTCACCTGGCCCGTCTTCACCGGGGTGAGCTTCCCCGGGGGCGGCTTCACCGAGATCGACTTCGTCCTGGTGGAGCTGGTCGTGGTGGAGTACGACCGGGTGTGGATCCCCGTGCTCGACCTCGCCACGATGCGCGTCACCGTGGTGGAGTTCCTCGTGGTGCGGGTCACCGTGCGGCGGATCGCCATCCTGTGGATCACCGTCGTGGAGTACACGCCGGTGGGCTGCTACGTGCGGGAGTACGGCCTGCTCAAGTACCTCCGGGAGGAGTACACCCGGGACGGGTACGACTGGGTGGAGTACACCGCGCTGGTCTCCGCTGCGGACTGGCGAGTGTGAGAACCGCGCCCTAGGCCCCCCGGCCTGCGCGGCTCCATCGTCAAGATGACCGAGATGAGGGGGCTGGTGCGGCCCCCTCATCTACGGCCCCGGCGTGACGCCGGACGCCGATCGCGAAACCTTCGGCTCAGCCGAGCCGATTCTCACTTGAGCGTGCCGTCCCGCATGGCGCGCTTCTCACCGAAGTGGCCCTTCTCCCCCGGGAGGAGGGCCACTTTCGTTGAAAGACGCCCGCACGCCCGCCGAGCCCGCACCGGGAAACGTGAGCAACATGCCTTGGGGACGGCGCCCCGCACGGAAACCGCGCCCGTTCCGAGGAAGCGAAAGCCCTGCGCGGCGCTCATGCCGGCCAGGGACCTTTCGCGGTGGTCATGAAAGCGCCTCCGGCAGGATTCGAACCTGCGGCACCCGCTTTAGGAGAGCGGTGCTCTATCCCCTGAGCTACGGAGGCGTGTCGTCGCTCGCGGTAGAGCGTAGCGGACGGCACCTACAGGGTAGGGGAAGGGGAGTGGTGGGCGCTCCCTGTTATGCGCCGGACCCTAGGCCGCGCGGGGGCGGTGTGGGTACGCTTCCGTTCCGTGACGGGACGGCATCGAGGGCAGCCGAAGGACCTGGACGCCCGGGAATCGGCGGGCGAGGAGTCGCCGCGCGGTAGGCGGATCACGGTCGTCGCCGCGGCATTCGCGGTGCCCGTGCTGGTGGCGTCGGCGATCGCGTTCGGGCTGCGGGACGAGCCCGCGCGGGAGAGGCCGGAGTCGGCGGGCGGGCCCGCGCGGAGCGTGGCGCCGGGGCCTGAGGGCGAGCCGACGTTCGGGACGTACGTGCCGCCGGAGACGGAGCCGCAGGTGGCGACCAAGCCGCCGAGGCGGGCGCCCAGGCCGGCGGTGACGCCGCGGAGGGCGAGCCCCGCGCCCGCGCCCACCCCCTCCCCGTCCGCGCGTGGGCGGCGGCCGTGCCCTGCCGGCTGGGAGGACGTCTGGTGGATGCGCCGGTGGTGCGAACATCACCGAAGTCGCTGAACCGATTACGGACAGGTCATCGTAGATCCTGTAGTAGCGTTCTGGCGCTGTTCCGCTTTTGGGCATCAGGAGGAAAACCACCGTGCCGAACCCCCGGTCGGCGGCGCTGACCGCGGTCTTCCTGGTGATGGCGACGCTCTCACCGCACGGCGCCGCGAACGCGGCCGCGGGGGCCGACTCGCTCGAGTCGCTGCGCCGCGAGGCGACGAAGGCGCGCACCGAGCTAGAGAAGGCCACGAAGCAGATGGAGACCCGGAAGAAGGACCTTGCCGGGTCCCAGGTGAAGCTGCGCGCCACGCTGAAGGACCTCGCCGGGGCCGAGGCCGAGCTGAACCGGATACGCGAGCCGCTGGCCCGGCTCGCGAACACCTCCTACCAGCAGAGCGGCGCGGCCGGTTCCATGGCGATCTTCGGGGGCGGTGATCCGAGCACGGCGCTGCGCTCGACGGCGGACGTGACGCTCATGGCGAGGTCGCAGCAGGCGCTCGTGGACCGTGCCGACGAGCTGCAGGACCGGCGGCAGCGGCTCGCCTCCACGGCGCAGGAGCTGCAGTCGCGCAACGCGGTCGAGCAGACCCGCCTCCAGCAGGAGGTGGAGGGGTTGAAGAACCGGTCGGCGCAGTTGACCAAGCAGCTCAACGCGATGCTCGACAAGCTGGCGGTGACGCGGCAGAAGCGGCTCGAACTCGGGTGCGACAAGTCCCTGGCGAGGGATGCGAGGAAGTTCCCCAACGGGCTCATCCCGTCGAAGTACCTGTGCCCTCTGCCGCAGAAGAACGGGCACATGCTGCGGGCGGACGCGGCGCTCGCCTTCTACAAGCTGAACGAGGCGTACAAGCGCAGTTTCGGGCGCGACATGTGCGTGACGGACGCCTACCGCAGCCTGGCGGACCAGCACCGTGTCTACGCGCAGCGGCCCGGCTTCGCGGCCGTTCCCGGGACGAGCAACCACGGCAAGGGGCAGGCGCTCGACCTGTGCGGTGGTGTGCAGAGCTCGGGTTCCGTCCAGTTCAACTGGATGGAGGCCCACGCCGGGAAGTACGGATGGATCCACCCGGCCTGGGCCTACAGCAACCCGTTCGAGCCCTGGCACTGGGAGTTCGGGACGGAGAACGGATGAGCCGGGCCGCCCGGCGTCAGCGGGGGGACGGCACCTCGTCGGCGGGGACGACCTCCGCCGTGCAGTAGCGGCAGCGGCGCGCCTTCACCGGGATGTCGCTGAGGCACTGCGGGCACTCGCGCTCGGTGGCCTCCTTGCCGCGGTCCATCCGCTCGATCAGCTTGGTCGTCGGGAGCACGACCAGGAAGTAGACGATCAGGGCCGTGATGAAGAACGCGATCGCCGATGTCACGAAGACCCCGTAGGGGAACGTGGTGCCGTCGATGCTGACGGCCAGGCGCGTGTAGTCGGGCTTGCCGCCGAGAAGGGCGATCAGCGGGGTGATGAAGGAGTTCGCGAAGTCCTTCACGAGCCCGGCGAACGCCGCTCCGACGACGAACGCCACCGCGAGTTCGACAAGGTTCCCGCGGAAGAGGAACTTCTTGAATCCGCTCATGTCGGCTCCAGGGGTTGTGGGGGTCGCGCCCCCGGCTGGCGGGGCGCGTGAAACGGCTACGGATCGTAATGAAGTCATGCCTGATTCGCCAAGTCGACCCCTCTCACCTGCGCGGGGTCAGGGGGCGGTGATCGTCAGGGCGAGGGGGCCGGCGGCGCCGGCCAGGGCGACGGCCTGGGGGCGGTCGGTCGCCAGGACGACCAGGGCGCCCTCCTCGGGGCCGTTCTCGTCCGGGGGCGGGATCGCTATGACCGGCACTTCTGACACCACCACGCGGGCGGCGGGCCAGCGGGGGCGCGGGCCGTTCGCGGGGGCGCCCTCGGACGGGACGGTCAGGACGTCCACGCGGTCGCCGGGGCGGACGAGGCGGGCGGCGCCCGCGTCGGCCAGGCGGACCGGTGCGGCGACCGTGCCGGGGCCGTAGCCGCGCAGGAGCCCGGCGCCGACGACGCGGGCGTCGGTGAGGGGTTCGCCGCGGCGCATGGGGCCGGCGAGGACGCGGCCGGCGCCGCCCGCGCGGAGCGCGCCCGCCGGGACGGCGGACGGCGGCAGGTCGAGGGGGCGGAGGTCGGCCGGGGCGAGGGGCGTTC